>NZ_JABXYT010000001.1:245000-257500 GCF_013394775.1 Oribacterium sp. oral taxon 102 | reverse complement strand
GAGTCGCTGTTGGGATACCACCCTTTTGCTATTGGATTTCTAACCGGGAGCCGTGAACCGGCACCGGGACACTGTCAGGCGGGGAGTTTGACTGGGGCGGTCGCCTCCGAAAGGGTATCGGAGGCGCTCAAAGGTTCCCTCATAATGGTTGGAAACCATTAGAAGAGTGCAAAGGCAGAAGGGAGCCTGACTGCGAGGGTGACGGCCCGAGCAGAGTAGAAATACGGACTTAGTGATCCGGTGGTATGAAAGTGGGATTGCCATCGCTCAACGGATAAAAGCTACCCTGGGGATAACAGGCTGATCTCCCCCAAGAGTTCACATCGACGGGGAGGTTTGGCACCTCGATGTCGGCTCATCGCATCCTGGGGCTGAAGTCGGTCCCAAGGGTTGGGCTGTTCGCCCATTAAAGCGGTACGCGAGCTGGGTTCAGAACGTCGTGAGACAGTTCGGTCCCTATCCGGCGCGGGCGCAGGAGATTTGAGAGGAGCTGTCCTTAGTACGAGAGGACCGGGATGGACTGACCTCTGGTGGACCTGTTGGGAATCAATCCCATAGCAGGGTAGCCAAGTCGGGGAAGGATAAACGCTGAAGGCATCTAAGCGTGAAGCCTGCCTCAAGATGAGATCTCCCATCGAAAGAGTAAGACCCCTTAGAGAGAATGAGGTAGATAGGGCTGAGGTGTAAGTGCTGCAAAGCATTCAGCTGACAGTTACTAATAGGTCGAGGGCTTATCCAATGTGGAGATGTTTCGCTGGATACAGGATGAATATGCAGGTATGTGGTTTTCAAGGCACGAAAATAAGGCCTGGTGGCTCAGTTGGTTAGAGCGCCGCCCTGTCACGGCGGAGGTCGTCGGTTCGAACCCGATCCGGGTCGCTCGCGGGAAGCATCTCGCGGAGGAGATATCCCAGTATCTCTGATGAAAAATATGGGTGGGTTCCCGAGTGGCCAAAGGGGGCAGACTGTAAATCTGTTGTCACTGACTTCGATGGTTCGAATCCATCCCCACCCATTGGATGTAAATCCAAACTGTGAATTTGGGGTCTTAGCTCAGCTGGGAGAGCGTCTGCCTTACAAGCAGAGGGTCATAGGTTCGAGCCCTATAGGCCCCATTTTTCCTCTAATTTGATTATCGCGGGATGGAGCAGTCTGGTAGCTCGTCGGGCTCATAACCCGAAGGTCATAGGTTCAAATCCTGTTCCCGCAATACGAAGCTTCTATCGAAAGATAGGAGCTTTTTTTTACCATAAAGATGCTTGGCGAAACTCTTACGATATTGCAAGGCTTTTCGGAAAAAGCTATACTAATACGGTATGGTTCGTGCATTGCTGCATTTTCTTGATTCTTTTTGATAGCAAAAAAGCAATCGCTTGCGATTGCCTTGAATTGCTCAAGGCGCTTCGCCATAGGGGCATCGCAGATCCTTGACCTGCGATCATCCGTGTGTCTGCCCCCGATCAAAGATCGGGGGCAGACAGGAGAAGAGCAGAGAAAGAACGCACACGGACAGAAAGGGAGGAAGAGATGAGAGTCGGAATCTTGACGAGCGGAGGGGACTGTCAGGCATTGAACGCTACGATGCGAGGTGTCGGGAAGTCTCTCTATGGGATCTACGAGGATCTGGAAATTTATGGCTTTCTGGATGGCTATAAGGGCTTGATCTATGACGAGTATCGGAAGATGGAGCGAAATGACTTTTCCGGCATCCTGACACAGGGCGGTACGATACTCGGCACCAGCCGTACTCCCTTCAAGGAGATCCATGAGCCGGATGCAAACGGCCTCGATAAGGTAGAGGCAATGAAGCATAATTACCGGAAGCTCCGTTTGGACTGTCTGGTCGTGCTCGGCGGCAACGGCTCTCTGAAGACGGCGAATCTTCTCTCAGAGGAGGGGCTGAATGTAATCGGCTGCCCGAAGACGATAGACAATGATCTCTGGGGGACGGATATGACCTTCGGATTCTATTCCGCGGTACAGGTCGCGACAAACGCGATTGACTGCATTCATACCACGGCAGCATCCCACGGAAGGGTATTTATCGTCGAAATCATGGGGCATAAGGTCGGGCTGCTGACGCTCTATGCAGGGCTTGCCGGAGGCGCGGATATCATCCTGCTGCCGGAGATTCCCTATGATGTGGATGCTGTCTGCCGGAAGATCGCGGAGCGGCACAGGAACGGCAGCCGTTTCTCCATCGTGGCGATCGCGGAGGGGGCGAAGTCCAGGGAAGAGGCGAAGCTGAGCAAGAAGGAATTTCGGAAGAAGCTCGCGGAGGAGAAGAACACCTATCCGTCGGTTGCTTATAAGCTGGCGAAGGAGATCGAGCTGCGAACCGGCTCCGAGGTCAGGGTCACGGTTCCCGGACATACGCAGAGAGGCGGACAGCCGGTACCCTATGATCGGGTATTTGCGACGAGGATCGGTGCCGAGGCAGCAAAGCTTATCAAGAAGGGACGCTTCGGAATGATGGCGGCGCTGAAGGATAATGAGATCATAGCCGTGCCGCTTTCGGAAATTGCGGGGAAGCTGAAGATGGTAGATCCCGAGTCCAGTATCGTTAAAGAAGCGAAGATGGTAGGGATCTCCTTCGGAGAATAAAAGGAAGCAATCACAAGCAATTGCTTTGAGCGGGGGCAGAAATGTTTATGCCGGAAGCTCCGGCATCACATAAGGAAGAATAATTTTGCGATATACAGCACTTTACAGAAAATGGCGTTCCCAGAGCTTTTCGGAGGTCAAGGGGCAGGAGCCGATTACGGAATCCCTGAAAAACCAGATCCGTACCGGCAGGATCGGGCATGCGTATCTTTTCTGTGGAACCCGAGGTACGGGTAAGACATCGGTGGCAAAGATTCTGGCGCGGGCGGTGAACTGCGAGCATCCGCTAGACGGAAATCCTTGCAATGAGTGCGAGAGCTGCAAGGGGATTCTCCGGGACGCGAGCATGAATGTGATCGAAATGGATGCCGCTTCCAACAACGGGGTGGAGGACATCCGGCAGATCCGTGAGCAGGTCGAGTATCCGCCGGTGAATGGGAAATATAAGGTATACATCATTGACGAGGTACATATGCTGAGTACCTCTGCTTTCAATGCCTTCCTGAAAACATTGGAAGAGCCGCCGGAATATGTGATTTTCATTTTGGCGACGACAGAGCCGAGCAAGCTTCCGGTCACGATTCTCTCCCGCTGTCAGCGCTATGACTTCCGGCGGATCGGCAGCGAGGTGATTGCAGCACGGCTTCGGGAGATCTCTACAGCGGAGAGAATCGACATTTCAGAGGAGGCCCTGCATTATATCGCGAGAGCGGGGGACGGCTCGATGCGTGATGCGGTGAGCCTGTTGGATCAGTGCTCCGCCTTTCGTTTCGACCGGCGTATCGAATATGAGGATGCGCTGCAGATTCTGGGAGCGGTGGACACCGGCGTTTTTTCGGAGCTGATCCGTGCGCTTTCAGAAAAAAATGTGGACAGAATGCTGGGGCTTCTGTCGGAGAGTGTGGAGAAGGGAAGAGAACTCACGCAGTTTGTCAGTGATTTTCTATTCTATGTCCGGAATCTCCTGATGGCGAAGAGTGTGGAAAGATTGGACGGACTGGTGGATATGTCCCGGGAGAACCTGCAGAGGCTCACAGAGGATAAGGAGCTGTTTTCTCTGGAGGAGCTGGTTCGCGATATCCGACAGCTTTCGGAGCTCTGGAACCAGCTCAGATATTCTTCACAGAAACGAGTGCTGATCGAGACGGTGCTGATCAAGCTCGCCTATCCGGAGACAGATCGGAGCTCGGAGGGGACGATCGCGCGGATCGCGGAGCTGGAGCGCAGGCTGAAGGGCATCGCGGACGGCAGCGTCGCACTAAGGACGACAAAAACAGGAGAGGGGGCGGGGCTTCCGGCAGGAGCTGTTGCCGCTTCCACTGACATATCGCGGGAGGAGCAGCGGGTCAGCCTCCCGAAGGGGCAGTATGAGGATCTTATGCTCCTGAAAAAGGAGTGGAAGCGAATCGCGGCGGAGCTTCCGACCGGGTTGCTCCGGAGCACGGTTTCTGAGTCATGGGTCTATCCGAATAAGGAAAAAACCGGGATGATGATTGCCACGAAAAGTAAAGCAGGCTATAATACAATCTCTGACAGTGAAAATCTGCAGCTGATCCAGCAGATCGTTTCCGAAAAGTACGGAAAGGATATCGAATTTCGGGCGGTGCAGTCTGTCTCGGATGAGACGAGGAATACCATTTATGTGTTGGAGGAGGATCTGAAAAGGATTCATTTCGATGTGGAGACGGTGGACGACAGCCTGCCCTCCGAGGAGGACGAGATCATTTAAGAGGGAAAGCTTACAGGCGGGTAAAGAGGCAATCGCAGGCGATTGCCTTTAACCGCGCATGGCTCTTCGCGGGAGGGGCACTAGGTAGTACGAATGGAAAGCACGACAGGAAGGAGAGAAGCATGGCGAGACATGGAGGGTTCTCGGGAGGGATGCCGGGAATGAATATGAATAATCTGATGAAGCAGTACCAGAAGATGCAGAAAAAGCTTTCGGAGACGCAGGAGGAGCTTGCGAAGAAGGAGTATCTGGGACAGGCTGGCGGAGGCGCCGTGAAGATCACGGTCTCCGGAGAGAAGAAGCTCACGAAGGTGGAGCTGGATAAGGAAGCAGTGGATCCAGAGGATGTGGAAACGTTGCAGGATATGATCCTCGCAGCGGCAAATCAGGCACTTATGGAGCTGGAGCAGGATTCACAGGAGCAGATGGGGAAGCTGACCGGTGGAATGGGCTTAGGTTATTAGGATGGAATATTTTTCGAAGGATATTGCACGGCTTGTCACGGAGCTTTCCCGTCTGCCCGGCGTGGGGCAGAAGAGTGCACAGAGACTCGCGTTCCATATCATTAACGCGCCGGCGGAGCAGGCGGAGGCGCTTTCCGAGGCGATACGTCGTGCGAAGAGCAATATCCATTACTGCAAGACCTGCTGTACGCTGACGGATGAGGAGGAATGTCCGATCTGCCGCTCCGCGGAGAGAGACCATCAGCTGATTATGGTAGTGGAGAACCCGAGAGATATGAGTGCTTATGAACGTACCGGAAAGTACCGGGGCGTCTACCATGTCCTGCACGGCGCGATCTCTCCGATGCTGGGGATCGGACCGGACGATATCCGTCTGAAGGAGCTGATGCAGCGCCTCAGCGGGGAGGTACGGGAGGTCATCATTGCAACCAATTCTTCCTTAGAGGGGGAGACAACGGCGACCTATCTGACGAAGCTGATCAAGCCGCTGGGCATCGAGCTGAGCCGTATCGCCTCCGGTGTACCGGTCGGCGGAGATATCGAGAATATCGACGAGGTGACGCTGCTCCGCGCGCTGGACGGCAGAGTGAGGCTGTAGCAAAGCCGCAGGTCGCGAAGCGGTAGCTCGGGAGAGGGCGCAGGCAGAAAGCAAAGAGGACAGAAAATCCAATGGAAAAGTACGAGTTTAATATCAAAGTAGAGCAGATGCGGAAAATGGCGGGGGCAGGCGACTACCAGACTGCGATGCAGATCGCGGATGGCATCGACTGGAGACGGGTTCGCAATGCCAACCTGCTGGCATCGGTTTCAGAGATTTATGAGAAAAACGGAGAATACGAAGAGGCAAAGGATATTCTGCTGATGGCATTCGACCGCGCGCCCGTCGGGAAGCGCTTCCTCTTTAAGCTTTCGGAGATCTCAATAAAGGCGGGAAATCTCCCGGAGGCAGAGGAGTTCTACAGAGAATTCTGCGATGTCAGCCCGGAGGATTCCGGCGTCTATCTGCTGCGGTATATGATCCTGCGGGCAAAGGGGGCGGGTGCAGAGCAGCTTGCGGAGCTGATCGAGGCGTATACCTCGGCGGAGCTGGACGAGAGGTGGCTCTATGAGCTGGCAGCGCTCTACGAGAAGTCCGGCAGGATCGCGGACTGTGTGAAGACCTGCGACAGAATCACGCTGCTTTTCGGGCAGGGACAGTATGTCGAGAAAGCGCTGGAATTGAAAAAGCGCTATTATCCGCTGACCGAAAGGCAGCAGAGTCTCGCGGCAGGGCAGGGCAGACAGCACGAGGAGCCGGATGCCGGGTACTATCTGGATGATGAGCTGCCGGAGGCAGACTGGGGGCAGCAGGCCGATAGGCAGGAGGAAGAGAAGCCGCTTCCGATGCCTGCTTCGGAGAAGGAGCCAGAGACAGCGGCTTCGGTACAGCAGCCGCAGAGTGAAGAGATAGCAGCCTCGGTGCAACAGAACGAGGAAGCAGCAGATGCAGCGACGACAGAGTCCGCTGCTCCTGCGGCAGAAGAGAGGGGGTTCACAAACCCTGCGCTCGCGGCGCTTCGGCAGGGCGCGCCGAAGACGCAGCAGGTCATCAGGGAAATGCTCTCCGGAGCCGGGGAAGCCGGCGACGCGGCGGAGAGAAGCGCCGAAAAGCCGCAGAGCTACCATATGATTATTGAGGCAGCCAGCGCGGAGGCGGGCTTCCAGGTTGCGGTCAATGAGATCAAATTTTTCCATGAGAAATATGGCTTGGAATATAAGGTTGCGAAAATCAATGCGGAGAAGCTGAATGAGAGAGGCTTCGCTCCATTCATAGAGAAGCTGCAGGGCAAGGATCTCATCATTGAAAATGCCGGCGCGCTGTCCTACCCCGTGGTGGATGAGCTGAGCCGTTATATCGAAGCCTCGAAGGATCAGAGCTCCATTGTCCTCGTGGATATCGTGGATCATTTCGACCGGATGGCAGAGGACAAGCCGCAGTTTATTCAGCGCTTCGATCTGGTATCGGCAGTACCGGAGGAAAAGGAGGAGGCGCTTCTGGAGGAGGTCAGTCTGACAGCTCCTGCGTCTCCCGGAGAAGAAAAGAGGGAGAACGAAGCCGCGCGGCTCCCCCGATCAGAGATCGGAGGCAGCAAAGAAGCAATCGCAGGCGATTGCACTGAACCGCTCAAAGCCGCGTGGCTCCCCCGATCAGAGATCGGGGGCAGTATAGAGGAGAGCAGAGACGAGGCGCAGCAGAGGGCGGCGGCACAGCTCCGCGCTTCTTTGGAACGTCCCAGCCGTCCGCTGGAGGCAGAGGAGCGAATCCAGCCGGAGCGGGTCGAAGGGATGGAACAGGAGGAGACTTCTGCCGAGGCAGAGATGAGCCTCGAGGAGTTCGCGGACTACGCGAAGAGCTACGCGAAGAGCATAGACTGCAGTATTCCGGAGAGGGCTGAAACGGCGCTCTATGAAAAGCTCGAGCTGATGCAGGAGGATGGTGTCTGCTTCGTGAAAAGGGCAGCGGAGGATCTGATCGAGGAGGCCGCGGATCGGGCAGAAAAGCCGAAGCTCTTCCGTCCGAAATACGATAAGGACGACAAGCTGATCCTGCATGAGGACTGCTTCCTGTGAGAAGCGAGCTTATGGAGATCCTTCTGCAGCTTATAGAGCTGCTTCGGGTATACTGGCTAAGCGCCCTGCTGCTCGTCTTCCTGCTGGCGATGCTTCTGTACGGCTGGAAGAGGGGACTGGTCAGGATGTCCTTTTCCTTGGTGAGCTTCGTGTGCTCTGCGCTGCTCAGCCGTCTGCTGCTCCCCTATGCTGCCGCCAGCCTCGGGAAAAACAGAATGCTCACCGCATGGCTTCAGCGCAGGCTCGCGCTTTATCTGCGGCCGGGCGCGGAGGAGGAGCTTCAGCAGGCGAAGGATACTGCGATGGAGTCGCTGTACCGGCTTCTGGGTCTGGATCGGCTCGCGGAGTATGCGGCGGATCGGATCTCCAGTCTTCTGCTTTCCCTCATTTTATTTCTTGCCTTCCTGCTCTTGTCCCGTATCCTGCTGCGCTTTCTCTTCGCGCTGCTGGATCGACTCATGCGTCTGCCGATGCTGAACCAGCTTAATCGAAGCAGCGGGGCGCTTCTGGGACTGATCGAAGGGATTTTCTATATCTGGGTATTCATTATCGTGCTGGGACTGCTTCCGGAATACAAGCTGACAGAGTCGCTGGCGGAGCAGTTCGCGGTCGAGGGGACGCTGGCCTGTTATCTTCGGGATACGAACCTGATTCTTTATTTTTTCAGAACGATTTTCATTGTCTAAGGAAGCGCTGATCTGTTCAGTGCAGGAGGAGGGCACAGCGGGATGCGACAGCCAGCTAAGCCGGGACGTATAGCAGGACTGCGTTTCCGCATTGTCTTCATGCTGCTCCTCGCTGTCCTGCTGTCCTGCTGTGCATACACTTCAGAGCGTCCGCGGCATATTGTGTTTCCGGCGCATCCGGAGGGAATGGGGAAGAATCCTTATATCGGCTATGCCATGGACAGCGAGCGGGATGCGGAGGACAGGGATACGGATCTGATCTATGTCGAGACCAGCTTCCGTGAGATTTCGCCTGCCGAGAGGTGCTTCGACTTCGAAGCCCTCGAGACGCGCTGCCGCCTCAAACAGTGGCAGGCGCTCGGAAAGCATATCGTGCTCCGTTTCGTAATGGACAATCCTTCGGAGGCGGCGCACTGCGATATCCCGGACTGGCTTCGCGGCAGGCTTCGGGGCGGCAGGGAATACAGCACGGAATATGGGAGGGGCTTCGCACCGGACTATACGGAGGAGGCGTTGATCGAGGCGCATCGGGAAGCGATCCTTGCGCTGGGAGAATATTTTTCCGGCTATGAGGATCCTGCCCACCGGAATCCGGACTTCGTCGCCTATGTGGAGCTGGGAAGCCTCGGGCACTGGGGAGAGTGGCATGTTCTCGCGGATGCGGGGCTGCCGGAAATGCCCCTCGCTTCTGTGCGGCGGCGCTATATCGAGCCCTATGAGGCTGCATTTCCTAAGGCACGGCTGCTGCTGCGCCGCCCCTTCACGGAACGGCCGGACAGGGCAGGTGTCTACAATGATGTCAGCGGCAATCCGGAGGGGACCGAGGAATGGCTTAGCTGGATCGCGGAGGGGGGCGCTTATGATCAGACCGGAGAGGAGGATGGGCTCCGCGCTGCAGGAGCGCTCTGGGAAAGTGCGCCGGTCGGCGGAGAGCTCACCAGCGCGATCCCGCTCCGGAGCATGCTTCTTCGGCATTTCAACAGGACGAGAGCGCTGCTTATGAAGTCGCATGCCAGCTTTCTGGGGCCTATGATTCCGCTCCTGTCCGAGGCGAAAGAGCAGGGCGCGCTGAGCAGAGGGGAGGCGGCGCGCTTCTGCCGCAATGCGGACAGGCTGGAGAGCAGCCTCGGCTATCGCTACCGCGTGCGTGCGCTGGAGTACTTCCCGCGTACCGGCAGGCTCGTGCTGACGATACGAAATGACGGCATCGCGCCGATCTACTTCAGCTATATTCCCTGCCTCTACATCGGTGCGCAGCGCCTCCCGCTTTCCGTCTCACTCCGGGAAATTCCCGGCGGAGAGGAGCAAGCGCTTTCCCTCTCGCTTCGGGAGCTTTTGCCGGATACGGAAGCGGAAAAGACGGTGTACTTCGGCATCGAAAATGCGGACGATCCCCGGGAGAGGCTGTCGCTTCCCATGAAGGATGGAGAGGACGGGAGATATCCGATCCTTACGTTTCGGGAGAGAAGCTTCTGATAAGGAGCTCGCGTAGTTTCCGATAAGCGGGATTCAGCTCTTGACTCTTCCGATAACAGATCATGCCATAAACCGGGAATGCCTTCATAGGCTGCGGCAGAGCGTGGAGTCCTCTGAAGCGGAGAAGCAGAGAATGCGGAAGCACGGAGCAGCCGGGGAGACCTTGTCAGAGAGAGGGAGCAGCCATACGGAGATACTGTTCGCTGAGCTCCCGCATGACACGGATCTCCTCTGTCAGCATACTGTTTCGGGGACTTAGGCAGCTCATCCGTATCCTTACCGGCTTTTTTCCGAGTGAGAAGAGCCGGATTTTTTGAAATGGTTTTGCAGTACCATCTGGTCAAGCGTAATCATGGCGGCATTGGAGTAAGCCACGCAGCTGAGTCCGGTTCGGCTAGAGCTGACATGACATTTTCAAAATGGGTGATGGCAAGGAGCATATCGATGCGGTGACCTCCGGAATCTCCATTCCGGAGGCACCGGGGATCGGCGTGGAGCTTCGCGACGATGCAGAGGAGCGCTATCCTGTTAAGGAGCGAGGAAGTGTCAGTGCGTTCCGCTATGCGGATGGGTCGGTTAAGGACTGGTAAGGCGGTAAAATTTTAACGCAGAATCAACAATCCCAACGTGAGGACCGCGTTGGGATTGTTAATTCTATTTCAATGTTTCTGCTGGTATTTCCGCAGGCGCTTCTCCGATCTGCTTCACTGCCTTCAGCGCTGCAATGATAAACTGATTCCGGCGCTGAATGTCCTGTTCGAGATTCCGCGTACTCCAGTCATAAAAGCCCTGTCCGGTTTCGGCGCCGAGCTTGCCGGAAGAAACAAGCTCTCTCAGATATGGATTTCCCTGCCGGTCTGCACAAAGATCGGGCAGGACGGAATCCTGAACGGACAGAGCCAGCGTGAGTCCGATAGCGTCCAGATGCTGAAGCGGGCCCCACTGTGCGAGCCGCATGCCGATGCCCTTGGCAATGGCGGTATCCACGTCCTCCGCCGTGGCAAGTCCTGATGCGACAATGTCGATGGATTCCCGGAGAATCGCCTGAAAGATTCGCCCGAGCAGCTGCCCGGGCAGGTCCCGTTCTACGAGAACCGGCGTTTTTTTCCAGCGCCTCAGCTCATTACGAACCTGTTCGGCAAGCGCATGCTTCGTATGCTCTCCGATGACGACCTCTACCAGAGGGATCAGATGGGGAGGAAGCCAGAAGTGCGTGGTGACAGTCCGCTCCGGGTGAAGGCAGCCTCTGGCAATGTCAGTGATCCTGAGACCGCTTGTGGTGGAGCAGATCGGATATTCCGGTGGCAGCAGCTGATCTACTTCTCGAAAAAGCTGTTGTTTTAGCGGAAGATCCTCCGTAATAGCTTCCTCTGCAAAGAATGCCTGCGAGAGCGCGTCCCTGAGATCCGTACTGCCCTCCAGCAGCCGGAGTGCCTGCGCAGATTCCTCCGGGGTATCCAGCTCATTGTCTTCCCGAAGTCGGATACAGTCTTTGGCTCGTTCCAGCCCGCGTTCCAGATTTTTCTCCGATCTGTTAAACAGAATTGTTCTTCTGCCGCCCAGTGCGCTCATTGCGGCGATGCCGCTTCCCATCATGCCGGATCCTATTACAACTACTGCATCTCTCATGGCAGCCTCCTTTGCTTTGCCGAGAACGAACGGAACGATTAGCTGAATTTCAAGGTCGATGGGGGTATCCTCATCGGGACTGAGAACAGAAAACAAAGCCGGGGAATTCAAGGAAAGCTTTTATGAAAAACTCATAAAATATATATAGTATGAAGAATATTTATTGTCAATACACATAAAACTTGTTGACATATGGGAACAAGTTGCATTTTGAGAGGAAGTGTAGCATCATGGAAATTGCCTGAATAGATTGTTATTTGCACACCAATCTGGAATAGGTTTGTACGGGTTTTCCGTGCTGCGTTTTCAAAGAATACGGAGAGGTATAACAATTATGAAAGCAATCAGACTGCGTGAGCCGTGGAATATCGCGTGCGTGGATTTGAAAAAGCCCGTCCCGAAAAAGGGAGAGGCGTTAATCAAAATTATGATGGCGGGGATCTGTGGAAGTGACATCGGCGCTTTTCGCGGAACGAATGGACTGGTGAGCTATCCGCGCGTGATCGGACATGAGCTTGCCGGCATTATCGAAGAAATTGCGGAAGACAACCCTAAGGGCTTGAAGGTCGGGGACAGAGTGGTGGTAGACCCCTATTTGTACTGCGGACACTGCTACCCCTGCCGGATTGGCAGGACAAACTGCTGTACGGACCTGTATGTGCTGGGTGTGCATGTGGATGGCGGAATGGCAGAGTACTTCTGCCATCCGGATAATATGCTGGTGAAGCTCCCGGAGGGGATGAGCTGGGAAGAGGGCGCGATGGCAGAGCCTCTGACCATTTCATTGCATGGCGTTCATCGAGGCGGCGTTCGGGCAGGAGAATTCTGTGCAATCATCGGGGCAGGGCCGATCGGGCTTGTGGCAGGACTTACGGCACAGGCCTACGGCGCACATGCGATTGTGCTTGATTTGGTTCAGGAACGTCTTGACTTTGCAAAGGAGCTGGGAATCGAGTATACAGTGAATTCGGGAACGGAAGATTCGGCGAGTCGCATTGCGGAAATTACAAATGGAGAAATGGCGCAGCTTGTGATGGAATGCTCCGGTGCCAATGCAGCAGTCCGGGCAACGCTTTTGTATGTATCGAATGCCGGACGAATTACGTTGACGGGATGGCCGAAAAAGGAGACGAGTCTTCCGACGGATCTGATTACCAAAAAAGAGGTGGATATTCGCGGAGCCCGCACCAGTGCAGGAGAGTTTGAGGAGGCGCTGGAGACCATTATAGATATTGAAAAGAACCCGGGAAATTATATGAAGGTTCTGGTGAGAACCTCGTAGGAGTATGAGATCTGAGAGGA
>NZ_JABXYT010000001.1:0-240000 GCF_013394775.1 Oribacterium sp. oral taxon 102 | reverse complement strand
CTGTCTCAACAATGCACCCGGTGAAATTGAAGTGCCAGTGAAGATGCTGGTTACCCGCGCCAGGACGGAAAGACCCCATGGAGCTTTACTCCAGCTTGACACTGGGATTCGGTAGTGAATGCACAGGATAGGTGGGAGACTAAGAAGGAAGAACTTCGGTTTTTCCGGAGTCGCTGTTGGGATACCACCCTTTTGCTATTGGATTTCTAACCGGGAGCCGTGAACCGGCACCGGGACACTGTCAGGCGGGGAGTTTGACTGGGGCGGTCGCCTCCGAAAGGGTATCGGAGGCGCTCAAAGGTTCCCTCATAATGGTTGGAAACCATTAGAAGAGTGCAAAGGCAGAAGGGAGCCTGACTGCGAGGGTGACGGCCCGAGCAGAGTAGAAATACGGACTTAGTGATCCGGTGGTATGAAAGTGGGATTGCCATCGCTCAACGGATAAAAGCTACCCTGGGGATAACAGGCTGATCTCCCCCAAGAGTTCACATCGACGGGGAGGTTTGGCACCTCGATGTCGGCTCATCGCATCCTGGGGCTGAAGTCGGTCCCAAGGGTTGGGCTGTTCGCCCATTAAAGCGGTACGCGAGCTGGGTTCAGAACGTCGTGAGACAGTTCGGTCCCTATCCGGCGCGGGCGCAGGAGATTTGAGAGGAGCTGTCCTTAGTACGAGAGGACCGGGATGGACTGACCTCTGGTGGACCTGTTGGGAATCAATCCCATAGCAGGGTAGCCAAGTCGGGGAAGGATAAACGCTGAAGGCATCTAAGCGTGAAGCCTGCCTCAAGATGAGATCTCCCATCGAAAGAGTAAGACCCCTTAGAGAGAATGAGGTAGATAGGGCTGAGGTGTAAGTGCTGCAAAGCATTCAGCTGACAGTTACTAATAGGTCGAGGGCTTATCCAATGTGGAGATGTTTCGCTGGATACAGAATGTTGACAATCTAAATAACGAAAGGTATACTATTTCAGGCAGATATTTAAGTTATGCCTCTATAGCTCAGTCGGTAGAGCACGCGGCTGTTAACCGCGGTGTCGTTGGTTCGAGTCCATCTGGAGGCGTTTTTTTATAAGGCGACGTAGCCAAGTGGTAAGGCGTGGGTCTGCAACACCCTGATCACCGGTCCGAATCCGGTCGTCGCCTCTTTTTCTTTTCATAAATCAAGGCGCCATGGTCAAGCGGTTAAGACACCACCCTTTCACGGTGGTATCACGAGTTCGAATCTCGTTGGCGTCAGAGCAGGCATTCTTCGGCAGGAATTCTGAGTCATTATTTACGGCAGTACCGGCAAAATCCGGTCACTGCCGTTTTTCGTCGCACTTGTATAAAACCGTGATCTTTGTTAGTATAGGCATTTAGAAAGAATGTTCTATCGTATCTGAATGGAAGCGGGGAGATATGTCGGTAAAAACAGAGCTTATCAGGCTCTTTACAGAAAAAAAGGGGGAATATCTTTCGGGAGAGGAGCTCGCGGAGCGGCTCTCCTGTACGAGAGCCGCGGTCTGGAAGGCGGTGGAGCAGCTCCGGAAGGAGGGCTATGAGATCGCTGCGGCGCAGAACAGGGGGTATATGCTTTCGGAGAACAATGATCTTCTGTCGGCGGAGGAGCTCGGGAGCTATCTGGGAAGCGGGAAGCAGCTGCGGGTCTATCCGGAGATCAGCTCAACCAATGATGTCCTGAAGGGCTTCGCCGTATCGGAGGGAGCGCCAGCGGGGACGACCATACTCTCTGACCTTCAGACAGGCGGGAAGGGAAGGCTCGGACGGCGCTTTTTCTCCCCGAAGGGCTGCGGGCTCTATATGAGTATGCTGCTTCGGCCGGAGGGCTCCGTCACGGACAATCTGATCCTGACGGCGCAGTCCGCAGTCGCGGTTTACCGTGCAGTGAAGCGTGTCTGCGGGATAGAGCTTGGAATCAAGTGGGTGAATGATCTCTATCTTGACGGACGGAAGGTCTGCGGCATACTTTCGGAGGGACAGGCAAATTTTGAGACGGGCAAGCTGGATTTCGTGATTGTCGGAATCGGACTCAATGTATACGAGCCGGAGGAGGGGTATCCGGAGGAGCTTCAGGAGAAGGCGGGCTCGCTTCTCGGGAAGCGTTCCGCGGGAGCGCGGGTAAACCGCAATCTTCTCGCAGCAGAACTCATACGGGAATTTTATCGCCTTTCGCAGGAACAGGGGCTGGCGAAGGAGTACAGCGAGAAAAATATCGTCCCGGGGCACCGGGTGCGTATACTGGATCGAGGGACGGTGCGGGAAGCTGACGCCCTGCGGATCCTTCCGGATGGGCGGCTGGAGGTAATGGAAACGGATGGGACGAAGCAGGCGCTGGTGTACGGGGAGGTTTCGGTTCGCAGAGGATTTTTGCTAGATTCGTCCTGGATATAGAGATTTAGACCGTGAAGAAGCTTGGCGTTTCGCGGATGACCTGCCTGAACGTGCACGGCTTCTGGGATAGAGAGGGGTAAGGAGACAGGGAAAGATGGCGCAGTATAAGAGAAGAAACGGGAAGTATCGGAGGAAACGGCAGGAAGCGACGATCGTCGGAGATCTCTTCCGTATCCTCTTCGCGGTATCTATGCTGATCGTCGCGATACTCGCGGCATTTTTCGTTATGAAAAATGTGACGGGATTTTCGCTGCCGGATTTGAAGCAGACTCTGCAGACCGAGGCTGCGGATCCGCCGGTGACGATCCGGGTGGAGGAGACGACGGCAGCGCCGGTGAAGACGACGGCGGAAAGCACGCGGGCAGAGAGCTCGGGTACAGAGGAGAGCGGTACGGCGGCGTCTGTTACGGAGCCGAAAACGCAGGAGACGGCGACGGAGGTAGTATCGGCAGCGCATGACCCGCAGGAGACTACAGGGGGAGAGACACAGAAGGCAGAAAGCGGAAATGCCCGTTATGAGTCTCCCGTGACGGAGAGCGCAGAGAGCACACAGTCACTCGGGCCGGGCTTCGAGATCGATGAAAAGGGACCGGTAGGTGTAAATTAAGGGAAGGCAGCCATGATATACTATCTGATGGGAAAATCCGCCAGCGGAAAGGACACGGTATATAAGCGGCTTCGGGCGCGTTTTCCGGCATGGCAGGAGATCGTCCCCTATACGACGCGGCCGATCCGGGACGGAGAGACGGAGGGGGTGGAGTATCACTTCATTTCCGACGCGGAGATGGATCGTTATCTTCGGGAGGGACGGGTGATCGAGCTTCGAAGCTACGACACGGTTTACGGACGCTGGCGCTATGCCACGGTCGACGATGGGCAGATCTGTCATGCAAATGCGGGTCAGGATTATCTGATGATCGGAACGCTGGAGGGCTATGAGGGAATGCGCCGTCATTTCGGGCGGGAAGCAATCTATCCGATCTATATTGAAGTGCCATATGCGATCCGGGAGGAGCGGGCGATCTCACGGGAGCTCGGGCAGCACATTCCGAGGCTTCGGGAGATGCGCCGTCGTTTCGAGGCGGATGAAGCGGACTTTTCCGAGGAAAAGCTGGCGCGTGCCGGCATTGTGAAGAGATATAAGAACATAGAGCTGGAAAGTTGTATCGATGAAATCATTAAGGATACCGGAGCATAAAATCAATAACGCATATCTTTTGGTGGGGGAGGAGCTGCCGGTGCTGGAGGAAGCAGCGGCGGTCTTTGCCTCCTCCCTGCTTCTTCGAGGAACGGACGGAGACCGGCAGGAGAGTGCGCGTCTTCGGCTAAGGTCCGGCACACATCCGGATCTGCTTCGTATCACGCCGGACAAGCCGGAGGAGAATCCGCATATCATCAGCGTGGAAAATATCCGCCGCAGCGTGACGGAGACCGTCGGGATTCGGCCCTATGAGGCGGAATACAAGCTGTACCTCATCTCCGAGGCAGAGAAAATGAATGCGCAGGCGCAGAATGCGCTTCTGAAGACGCTGGAGGAACCGCCGGAATATGTCGTGATCGTATTGCTTTCGCGGAATGCGGAGGTATTTCTGCCGACGATTCTGAGCCGTGTGATCGAGCTTCGGGCGGCGGAGAGGGAGCCGCGGGAGCGTTTTCTCGAATTCTACCGCGAGGAGTGGGCGAAGGAGACCGTAGCGCTGCTCTCCGAGCTCCGCTTCCGCACGATGGGGGATATTCTGGACTTTATTAAGAGGAGGAATGAGGAAAAGACCGACACAACGGCGCTCTACTCCTTTATTGAAATTATTTTACGGGATGTGCTATGCTATAAAAGCGCCAGGAGAGAGAGCCTGCTTTACGGGCAGGAAATCCGGAAGGAGATTTCCGGACTGGCGCGGGAGCTCAGCTATGAGCGGCTGGGCGTGGCGACGGAGGAGCTTTCCAGAGCAATGCGGGGCATCGCGGTCAATGTGAACCGGGATCTGCAGCTGGAAAATCTGTTGATTCGGATGAAAGAGGCGTGAGCCGGAGGATATATGATCGTAATCGGAGTGAGATTCAGGACGGCGGGGAAGGTGTATTACTTTTCTCCGGGAGAGACCGTGTTCCGGAGAGGGGAGCATGCTATCGTAGAGACCTCAAGAGGCGTGGAGTACGGTCTGGTCGTGATGGGAAATCAGGAGGTCTCGGAGGAGAAGATCGTGCCGCCGCTCCGGACGGTGCTGCGGAAGGCGGGCGGAGAGGACGATAGGAGAAGCGAGGAAAATAAAGAAAAGGAGCGGGAGGCATACCGGATCTGCCAGAGCAAGATCCGGGAGCATAAGCTTGAGATGAAGCTGATCGACGTGGAGTATACCTTCGACCGCGGAAAGGTGCTTTTCTATTTCACGGCGGATGGAAGAGTGGACTTCCGTTCGCTCGTGAAGGATCTCGCCGCGATTTTTCGGACGCGGATAGAGCTTCGGCAGGTAGGCGTCCGGGATGAAACGAAGATGCTTGGCGGGCTGGGAATCTGTGGGCGGACGCTCTGCTGTCACAGCTACCTTTCCGAGTTCGCGCCCGTTTCCATCAAGATGGCGAAGGAGCAGGGGCTTTCTCTGAATCCCACGAACATTTCCGGCGTCTGCGGCAGACTGATGTGCTGTCTGAAGAATGAAGAGGAGGTCTATGAGTTCCTGAACTCGAAGCTGCCGAATATCGGAGATCTCGTGACGACGTCAGAGGGGCTCCGCGGCGAGGTATCCGCGGTATCTGTATTGAATCAGAAGGTGAAGGTCGTTGTCAGTCTGGAGAAGGAGGACGAGAAGGAGCTTCGCGAATACAAGGTGACGGAGCTTCGTTTCAAGCCGCGCAGGAGGAAGTCCGAGGCGGAAAATGGGGCGGGAGGCACAGAAAAGAAGAATCATTCCGGAGAGCGAAATGGCAGAAAGAATCGATGATCTGCAGTGCAGGGGATACAGGATCCTTCAGGACAGCGAGGGCTTTTGCTTCGGGATGGATGCGGTGCTCCTCGCGAATTTCGCAGCGGAGGCTGTCACAGCGGGACAGCGAACCCTGGATCTCGGCTGCGGCAATGGAATCATTCCGATCCTGCTCGCTGCGAAGACGGAAGCGGCAGAGCTCTATGGATTGGAGATACAGGCGAAGGCGGCAGCGCTGGCGCGCCGAAGCGTCGGGCTGAACGGGGAAACGGAGCGGATCCGCATTCTCCGCGGAGATCTCAGGGAGATCCGAAGCACGGGCCTTGGCGGTACGATGGATGTGGTGACAGCGAATCCGCCGTATATGCGAAGCGGGATCCGGAATCCCGACAGCGCGAAGCTGATCGCGCGGCATGAGGTTCTCTGCGACTTTCATGACGTTGCCTCCGCGGCGGCGTATGCGCTGAAAAGCGGCGGCAAATTCTTCCTCGTGCATCGTCCGCATCGACTGGCAGATGTTCTCTGTGAGCTCCGAAGCAGCAGGCTGGAGCCGAAGCGGATGCAGATGGTGCATCCGTATCGGGAGCGGGAGGCGAACCTTTTTGTGCTGGAAGCGGTCAAGGATGCAGGGCGTGAGCTTCGTGTGCTTCCGCCGCTGATCGTATATAGTGCGCCGAATATATATACGGCGGAGGCGCTGCGGCGTTACCGGATGGGGGTTTAGGAGGCATATCCTTTAAAGGATATTATCCGAATATAGAGAATATGCAGGGCTTTTACTCTGTGCTATAGTAGGGGCAGTTAAGAGACTCTTCGGAGCTCGAGACAGCCCCTTTTTTCTGTCGGTGCCTGACAACAGGAGTCCACAGTTCACCCCCAAAAAGCATCCGGAGACAGACGCCCTGAAACGGATACACGACGTCCTGTCGACGGAAATCTATGATAAAGAGAAAGGAGAGCGCCGGCAGGAGAAAGTGGCGGACTATCCTCGTTCGTGGTATAATGTAGCGGTTAGCGAAGCTTCCGGATTTCTGAGAGATAAGGTTAAAAGACAGCAAGACGCCACCGGATTTCTGCGCTATAGAAGAGAGAGGCAGATTGGACTGCGACGGAGGGAGCATGGAATTGCATTTTCACAGACCGAGGGCGGAGGAGGCGAGAGAGATCGCGCCGTACTATTCCCTTCGGGACAATAAAACCTGCGACAGCGGGGTGATCGACACTTATCTTTGGGGCGCGTATTACGATACGAAGGTTGCCGTAGCGGAGGGCAGGGCACTGCTTCTCCTGATGCGGAACGGGGAGGAATATTTTTCTGCGCTCCCATACTGCAGAGAGGAGGAGCTCGGGAAGTATTTCGGATTGCTGGAACGATACTTCAATGAGGAGCTGAGGAAGCCGCTGAAGATCTACCTCGCCGACGAGGAGGGGGTGGCGGCGCTGCGCCTCACGGAAAATTTGAGCTATCTCGTAAGGGAAGAGCAGGATTTCAGAGACTATATCTATGATGCGGAGCAGCTCCGCACGCTGCCGGGACGGAAATTTCACAAAAAGAAGAATCTCGTCAATAAATTCACGAAGGAATATGAGGGACGCTGGGAATACCGGAGCCTCTGCTGTCAGGACAAGCAGCTTGTGTGGGATTTTCTGGACCGCTGGTATCAGAACCGCTCACAGGAGGACCTGGAGAGCGGAGAGACGCTGGAGTTTGAAGTGAAGGGCATACATGAGATCCTGCAAAATTGCTTCCTGATCGAGCACCGGATCGGCGGGATCTTTCTGGACGGGAGACTGGAGGCGTTTTCTATCGGCTCTTATAATCCGAGAGAGGAAATGGCGTGCATTGCGATCGAGAAGGGGAATTCCGAGATTCCGGGGATCTACCAGATTATCAATCAGCAGTTCCTGCTCCATGAGTTTCCGGACGCGAGGCTGGTGAATCGGGAGGACGATATGGGACTTCCGGGGCTCCGGCGCGCGAAGGAGAGCTATAATCCCGTACTGTATGAGCGAAAATTCATGATATTACAGAAAAGCTTTGCGGGCTATGAGACAGAGCTGCAGGATGTATATGAGGCGAAGATCGCCGTACAGGATTCGGGAGAGGGCAGGAATGAAGAGCTGGGAGCTTAAGCGGCTCCGCACCCTGCCCGAGAAGCAGCGGAGCCGCGCACTGTATGAGCGAGTCTTCCCGGAGGATAGCAGCCGGTTTCTGGATTTCTACTATACGGAGCGCTGTAGGGACAACCAGATCCTCGCGATAGAGGCGGAGGATGAGCTTATCGCGATGCTTCACATCAATCCCTACACGCTTTGCGTGAGAGGGGAACGGGAGCTTAGGCGGCTGCCGCTTGCCTATCTCTATGCTGTGGCGACGGCAGAGGAGCACCGCGGACAGGGGCTCATGACTGCGCTTCTCACGGAGGCGTTCCGGCTGCTGCGGGAGCAGGGGACGGCGCTCAGCTTCCTGATCCCGGTGGACGAGCGGATTTATATTCCCTTCGGCTATGAGAGGGTCTGCGACTTCTGTACGTTCTCGGAGCTTCAGCGGCTGCCCGGCATCGCGGAGGACGGAGAAATGGAGCGGAATGAGGCGCTTTCGGAGTGCTTCGAGCTGTTTTGCGACAGAGACGCGCGCTATCGGGCGCTGATCTCCCGGGAACGGGAGATCGCCGCAGAGGAGGGCGGGGAAGCGGCGGGATTTCCGGGGAAGCCTGCCGTGATGATGAAGGTTCTGGACAGGGTGCTGCTCTGCCGGGAGCTTCGGCTCCCGCCGCTTCTCTCGGAGCATGCGCTGCTGCAATGGCTTCGGGAGCGGCGGATGCTGATTTCCGAGGATATATGAGAAATTGCGGCGAATTTGTTACCTATCGGCGCTGCCGAATCACATACTCTTTTAAAAGAGTGCAAAATGCTTGCAAAAACACAGCCTTTCTGCTATGATATTTGCCTGTATCACGAATTCCTTGCTTTCACGAAAAGTGGAGGCCAGAGACCAAAAGGAGGTAAAGCAAATGAACAAGTACGAATTATGCGTTGTTCTGAGTGCGAAGCTCGATGATGACGAGAGAGCAGCAGCCATTGAGAAGATTAAGGGATACATCACCCGCTACAATGGCACTGTGGGAGAGAACGTCGAAGAGTGGGGCAAGAAGAGGCTGGCATATGAGATCCAGCACATGAAGGAAGCCTACTACTACTTCATCCCGTTTACGGGAGACGCCAATACGCCGAACGAGCTCGAGAGTCAGGTTCGCATTATGGAGCCGGTCATCAGATATCTGGTTGTAAAGCCGGAGGCTGAGACGGAAATTGCCAAGGTTCCGGAGACAGCAGCAGAGGCTGAGTAATCGACAAGCGGAAAGCGAGTATCAAATGAACAGAGTTATCCTAATGGGTAGATTGGTAAGAGATCCTGAGATTCGATATTCACAGGGGGAGAACAGTCTGGCGATTGCGAGATATACGCTTGCAGTAGACCGGAGAGGCCGCAGAAACCAGCAGGGGGACAGCAATCAGCCGACCGCGGATTTCATCCGCTGCGTCGCCTTCGCACAGAGAGCGGAGTTCGCTGAGAAGTATATGCACCAGGGGATGAGAATGCTTGTGAGCGGCAGCATCCAGACGGGAAGCTATCAGAACAAGGACGGGCAGACTGTATATACCACGGATATCATTGTGGATGATCAGGAATTCGCGGATAGCAAGGGACAGGGCGGCGGAAACAGCGGAAGCACCGGCAGCGGTTCCTTCGGTAATTCCGGCTTCACAGGAGGCGGAAGCTCTATCGGCGATGGTTTTATGAATATACCTGACGGGGTAGAGGACGAGGGGCTTCCTTTCAACTAACCTGTTAGAAAAGAAGGTTCCTCAATATTTGAGCAGGACAGCCTGCAAACTATAAGGAGGAAAACCATGGCATTTCAGAAGTCAGACAGATCTGCAAGACCGAGGAGAGCGGCTGGCGGATTCCGCAGCAGAAAGAAGGTTTGCGTATTCTGCAGCGAGAAGGCGAAGCCGATCGATTATAAGGATATTGCAACCCTGAGAAAGTATATCTCCGAGAGAGGCAAGATTCTCCCGAGAAGAATTACCGGTACCTGTGCGACACATCAGAGAGCGATCACGGTAGCGGTAAAGCGCGCAAGACATGTAGCGCTTCTCCCGTATCAGGTAGACTGATCGAGGCAGGAAAACAGAAGAGATCCACAAACGGGATGACTGCGGGAAATCGCGGACGTCCCGTCTTTTCGTCGTATCTAAATTATGGTATCATAGACTGCATATCCGATCGTTCAGTCTGGTAATGGAGAGACTATGAAAAAATCAAGAAAACCCGGAAGCCTGATAGACAGCTACTTCATGTGGCCGCTGGGCTTCATCGTACTGATGATTCCGGCGCTGCTGATGGTGGAGCTGATTTCCGTACGTGCGGGAATTGTCCTGCTTTTCTTCTATATGCTCTATAGCATACTCGCGCTCTGGCTGTATCTGTCCCGCAGAAAGCAGCTGCTTGCGGGACTGCTGGACTTCGCGGCATCGGCGAACGAGGTGCAGGCGGAGCTCTTCCGTGAGATGCCCTTTGCCTATGCGATCGTCTCCGACAACGGCACGGTGCTCTGGCAGAACCGCGCCTTCCGGGAGATCGCGGCGGGAGACCGGTCGCAGAGCGGGAATCTCCTCTCTATGTTCCCGAATATCAAGAAGGAAATGCTGCGGGAGGACGGTGCGATTCTGGAGATCCATTCTTCTTTTCAGGACAGGAAATATTGCATCGATCTGCAAAGGACGCATATTGTGGCGGGACAGGAGGAATTCCCGACGCTGATCGACCCGGAGACGAAGGTTGTGGCGGTGTATCTCAGGGACGAGACGGAGGAGATCCGGCTTAACTTAGAGCTTGAGGCGGAGCATATTGTCTGCGGGTTGATTTATATCGACAATTATGAGGAGGTGCTGGACGAGATCGAGGAGGTGCGGCAGTCTCTCCTGACTGCGCTGGTAGACCGTAAGATTAACCGCTATGTTTCCTCGGTGAACGGACTGACGAAGAAGATCGAGAAGGACAAGTATTTCTTCGTACTGAAGCAGCAGTATCTGCAGAAGCTGCTGGACGATCGCTTCTCGATATTGGATGAGGTCCGGCAGGTTAACATCGGCAATGAAATAGCGGTCACATTGAGCATCGGGATCGGCTACGGTGCGAGGGAGTATATTCAGAATTACGATTACGCCAGAAATTCCATTGATATGGCGCTGGGGCGTGGCGGGGATCAGGCGATCATCAAGTCGCCGGATAAGTTTACCTACTTCGGCGGGAAGTCACAGAGCACCGAGCGCGTCACGCGGGTGAAGGCGCGGGTGAAGGCGCAGGCCTTCCAGGAGCTTCTGGAAAGCAAGGATAAGGTGCTGATCATGGGGCACGCGAACGGGGATATGGACTGTCTCGGCGCCTCGGTCGGCGTGTACCGGATCGTGACGAATCTCGGGAAGCGCGCCTATATTGTACAGAACAGGGTTACACCGCCGATCCTCCCACTGAAGGAGCGCTTTTTGAACAATGATGATTATCCGAGGGATATGTTTATCAGCGGCGCGGAGGCAAAGGACAAGGTCGACAGCAATACAGTACTCGTCATCGTGGACTGCAACCGTCCGTCGATACTGGATGAGGCGGAGCTTCTGAGGCTGTGCAGAACCATCGTGGTTTTCGATCATCACAGGCAGAGCTCCGAGACGATACAGGGGGCGATGCTGAGCTACTGCGAGCCGTATGCCTCTTCCGCGTCGGAGATGATCACGGAGATGATGCAGTATATCGGCGATGGCATCAAGGTGCGCCCGATGGAGGCGGACTGCCTCTACGGCGGCATCGTCATTGACACGCAGGAGTTCACGAATCAGACCGGAGTCCGTACCTTCGAGGCAGCTGCCTATCTCCGGAGGTGCGGCGCGGATATTACGAGGATACGGAAGAATTTCCGAGAGAAGATCGGAGACTATCAGGCGAAGGCGGTCGCCATCAGTGAGGCGGAGATCTACCGCGAGGCATATGCTTTCTCCACCCTGTCCAGCAAGGGGCTGGAGAGTCCCACGGTGCTCTGCGCGCAGACCGCGAACGAGCTTCTGAATATCCGTGGCATCAAGGCGAGCATTGTGCTCACGAAATACAATGAGACGATCTATGTATCCGCACGTTCCATCGATGAGATGAACGTGCAGGTGCTGATGGAGAAGCTGGGAGGCGGCGGACATCGTACGATCGCGGGCGCGCAGCTCCGGGAGGGTACGATCGAAGAGGCAATCCTGAGCGTAAAGGAGGCAATCGACCAGATGATTGCGGAAGGAGAGGTGTCATAATGAAGGTTATTTTACAGAAGGATGTGAAGTCGCTCGGTAAGAGGGGGGAAATCGTGGAGGTCAATGACGGCTACGCGAGAAACTTTATTCTCCCTTCCGGGACGGGTGTTCCGGCGGATGCGAAGAATCTGAATACGCTGAAGCTGCAGAATCAGAATGCGGAGAAAATCGCTGCGGAGAAGCTCGCGGAGGCGCAGGCTGTGAAGGAGAAGCTTGAGAAGGAGAAGCTGATATTCCGGATGAAGGCGGGCAAGGACGGCAGGGCGTTCGGTTCGATCTCGACGAAGGAGGTGCACGACGAGCTGAAGAAGCAGACGGGCATCGATGTGGATAAAAAGAAATTCGAGACGGATGTTCCGATGCGGAACTTCGGCGGCTATGACGTGCGGGTGAAGCTGCATAAGGATGTGACCGCGATTCTTCACGTCAGCGTACAACCATTGGCATAGGGGCCCGGAGATTCCCCGGGAGAGGAATTCGTCCCGAGGAGGGGAGAGCAGATGGCAGAACTAGACGAAAATATCATCAAGCGTGTGATCCCGCATTCGCAGGAGGCGGAGCAGAGTGTGATCGGTTCGATGCTGCGGGACAGGGACGCCGTCATTACCGCGACAGAGCTCCTGCGCGACGGGGATTTCTACCAGAGGCAGTACGCGATCCTGTTCGAAGCGATGCGGGAGCTCTTCAATGAGGCGAAGCCGGTCGATATCGTCACTCTGCAGGATAAGCTGAAATCCAAGAAGGACGTCCCCGCTGAGCTGACCGGCACGGACTTTCTGAAGGAGATCATGCTTTCTGTCGCGACAAGCGCGAATATCCGGAGCTACTGCAATATCGTGAAGGAAAAGGCGGTGCTCCGCGCGCTGATTCATACCAATGAAGACATCGCGAGCATGTGCTATAGTGCGACGGAGGATGTCGAGACGATTCTCGCCCAGACGGAGAAAAAGATCTTCGATCTGCTGCAGAGAAGGAATACCCGGGAGTTCACGCCGATTGAGGATGTGGCGATGAATGTGCTTCACAATATCGAGAGGGCTTCCCGGCAGAAGGATCCGATCACAGGCGTTCCGACGGGCTTTCTGGATCTGGATTACCGCACCGCGGGGCTGCAGAAGTCGGATCTGATCCTGATCGCCGCCCGTCCGTCCATGGGCAAGACCGCCTTCGTGCTGAATATTCTCGACTATGTCGGGGTGCGGAGGAATATGCCGGCGATGGTATTTTCCCTCGAGATGTCAAAGGAGCAGCTCGTCAACCGCATGCTCTCTCTGGAGACGCTGATCGACGCGGACAAGCTTCGGAAGGGAACACTGACGGACGAGGACTGGGGGACGTTGATCGAAGGGATCGACAAGATCTCCGGTGCAAATATCATTATCGACGATACGCCGGGCATCTCGGTCGCGGAGCTCCGCTCGAAGTGCCGGAAGGTAAAGCTCGAAAAGGGGCTGTCTCTCGTGATGATCGATTATCTCCAGCTGATGACCGGCTCCGGCGGCAAGGGCTCGGAGAACCGTCAGCAGGAAATCTCCGAGATCTCGAGATCTCTGAAGGCGCTCGCCAGAGAGATGGACTGCCCGGTGATCGCGCTTTCGCAGCTCTCCCGTGCCTGTGAGCAGCGTCCGGATCACCGCCCGATGCTTTCGGATCTCCGGGAGTCCGGCGCGATCGAGCAGGACGCAGATATCGTGATGTTCCTGTACCGCGATGACTATTACAATAAGGATACGGAGCATCCGAACGAGGCGGAGGTCATCATCGCGAAGCAGCGGAACGGGCCGATCGGAACGGTGACGCTTCTCTGGCAGCCGCAGTATACCCGCTTCGTCAATGCGGAGCATTCCTGAGGAGAGATCAAAGCCGCGTGGCTCCCCCGATCTTTGATCGGGGGCAGAAAAGAAGCAATCGCAAGCGATTGCCTTGAATCGCTCAAAGCCGCGTGGCTCCCCCGATCTTTGATCGGGGGCAGATCTGAAATATTTATAAATTTCTGAGACAAGTGTTTGCAAAATCGGGATTTTCGGGGTATAAGTATAGGAAACATGATAGAGCAGGGAGGGGGAGCCATGAAAATAGAAAGAATCGATGACAACTCCATTAGATGTACATTGAGCAGTCTGGATCTGTCGTCCAGAAATATGAATATACGGGATATGACCTATGGCTCCGCGGCGGCGCGCAAGCTTTTCAGTGAGATGATGCAGAAGGCACAGGCAGAGGTCGGCTTCGAGCCGGACAGCACGCCGCTGATGATCGAGGCGATCCCGCTGCAGGGCGGCGCGGTGCAGCTGATTATCTCGAAGGTGGACGATCCGGAGGAGCTGGATACCCGCTTTTCGAAGTTTACACAGGAGCTGATAGGACAGAGCGGACTCCTGAACCAGCTCGCGAATCAGATTCTGGAGGGAGCGCAGGGGCTGCTCCAGCAGATCAAGACGGAGAAGCCGGCGACGGTCGAGGAGCCTGCCGGGCAGCAGGAGGAAACGCCTGCGGAGGAGCTTCGGATCTTCATGTTTCCGGAGCTGGACAGGGTCTGCGAGGCGGCACGTGCGCTCAATGGTGTTTATAAGGGGAGCAATACTCTGTATAAGGATACAGTGGGACAGCGCTACTATCTCGTGCTGCATACAGACGGCGCGGATCGGGAGTCTCTGACCAGAGCTGCTAATCTGCTCGCGGAATACGGGCAGAAGGTGAACGGGAACGAGCTGAATGAGGCGTACTATCAGGAGCATTACGAGCGTATCGCAGGAGACAGCGCGGTACAGAGGCTGAGAAAGCTGTAAGGAGGTCGATATGACAGAGGTAAAGAAGGACATGAAGATCGGAGATATCCTCCAGATCAACGAGCTGATCGCGCCGTTTCTGATGCAGAACGGCATGGGCTGTGTGTACTGCCCGTCTTCCATCGGGGAGTCTCTGGAGGAGGCGTGCATGGTTCATGGCATTGATGTGGATGCTCTGACGGAGGATCTTAATGATGTGATCCGCGAATATGAGGAGGCGCACGGACTCGGCGAGTGAACAGAGCTTCTTCCTTTTTATTTTATGAGAGACCTTCAGGCCTATTGCCCGGAGGTCTCTTTTGCTTTTCAACGGAAAGCCTGCTGTTGGAATGCAGATGAGGTTAGTCTAATAAAACTTTTTTCGAAAAAATCAAAAAAAGCGTTGACAGCCGGAAATACAGATGATATAGTATGGTCATCGGTTAGAAATAACTAACCGCTACGAATACAAGGAATCCTGAACCTTGCTTCGTAGTCCCGAGAGGGTACGCGTCCTCCTGAAAATGGCGGAGGGGAAACCCGAAGCTGAACCATAAACGTGTGCATCTCGGAAATCTCCTGAAATAAATAGACTCAACTTAAGTGTGGCAAAGGACCGGTTCTCCCCGGTTCTTTTGCTTTGGAGAAATCTTCAATACGGCAGGCTGCGGTCGAGGAACTGCCCGGTGATCTCGGCGAGCTCGATCGGGCTCTCCTGCATACCGTCCCGGAACCAGTATTGCAGCAGACTGATGCAGCCGCCGACGATGAAGGCGAAGTAGGCGTCGAAATGCTCCAGCTTCCGTTTACGGATGAGACTGCCCCAGTCGCGGAGGAAACGATCCCGCAGCAGGAGCTGCAGGTTGTTCAGGAATTTGATATCGCCGTTTTCCCCGACCAGGATCCGAACCAGATCGACATTGTCGAGACAGATTTGATAGATCTCCTGAAAGAGAGGAATGAAATTTTCGTTGTAAATGATATTGTCATGGGAATATTTCGCGACGGCATCCCGCAGCAGGCAGATCAGCTCGTCCTCAGACTGCTCCATGAGATCGAAGACATCCTTATAATGAAGATAGAAGGTGCCGCGGTTCACGTCCGCGAGCTCTGTCAGCTCTTTCACGGAAATGTCCTTCAGCTTCTTTTTCTTCATCAGCTCTGTAAGGCTGTGCTTCAGAGCGGCAGTGGTCTTTCGAATGCGCCGATCCGTCGTCGCAGTGCGGACGGCGGCACGGCCGCCGTCCTTGGAATCATTTTGCTTCGTCATAGTTGTCCCCCCAAATCTCTGTGGCGTTCCGCTGTCTGCCTGCCCTTTCTGTATCAAAATCAGAAATTTAATGATATCAGGGGCAGAAGCCTAAGCCTGTGGCAGGCTTGCTTTCCGGCGGGGGAAAGGTTCCATAACCTGCCCCTGCATTCCGGAAGCGCAATACGCGGCGTAATCCAGATAGCAGCTTTCGCTTCCGATGTCATTAAATAAACAAAAGCAAACAAACTGTTCAAAAACAATCACCGTGACGCAAATTGATTATTGCGCCATATAAATCCTTTTTCTATAATGTGTACGATATCGCAGAAATGAACAGTTGTCAATTAGTAGAAACAAGTTCATAAAAGAACGCATATCAATGAATTCTGAAACGAAGTGCGGTGAGGGAGAAGGAATGAAGCTGTTTGAGAGGGTTGCGGATTTTATTGTAAAGCATAATAAGGGGATCCGGGATATTGCACTGGTGCTGGTGGTTTTCAACGCGATCTGCTTCTTCTTTGTCGGGGTCAATTACGATCTCACCTCCTACCTGCCGGACACGGTGGAGTCCAAGATCGCGATTAACAAGATGAAGGAGGTATTCGGTTACCCGGGGACGGGCAGGCTGATGCTCAAGGATGTCACGATCTATGAGGCGAAGCAGTATAAGAATGAGATCGAGAAGCTGGACGGCGTAGATCAGGTTGTGTGGATGGATACGACGACGCAGATCTACGGCTCCTCCGAGTTTATCGACTACGACAGCATCTCGGACTACTACAAGGACGGCGACGCCGTCATGGACATCACCTTTCAGGAGGGGGATACCAGCAAGCTGACCCAGAAGGCGATCCGAAGGATCGAGAAGCTGGTCGGCGAGAGGGGGGATCTCGTCGGAATGGCACCGACGAATAAGTTCGTCGAGGAGAATGTGAAGCGGGAAATGAATATGATCATGGCAGTGGCAGTCGTGCTGATCTTCATTATCCTCCTGTTCACGACGACCTCCTGGTTCGAGCCGGTGCTCTTCCTGGCGGTCATAGGCTGTGCGATCGTACTGAATAAGGGAAGCAATATCTTTCTCGGGACGATCTCCTACATTACCAATAACATTTCGGATGTCCTGCAGCTCGCGACCTCCATGGACTATTCGGTATTTCTGCTTCATGCCTATGAGCGGGAGAGGGAGAAGGGACTCGGTAAGGAGGAGGCGCTCAGGACAGGACTCACCAGTACGTTGACGACGATTCTCGCCTCCTCTCTCACGACCTTTTTTGGCTTTATTGTCCTCGTGTTCATGCGCTTTGAAATGGGCTTCGACATGGGCATTGTCATGTCGAAGGGTATCGTCTGCTCCCTCCTGATGGTGATCTTCCTGATGCCGTCGCTGCTCCTGAGCTGGTCGGATCGGATCGACAAGTACCGGCACCGTCCGTTCCTGCCGAACTTCCATAAATTCGGCGAGAAGGTTGTGAAGGTAAGCCCGATCCTGCTGGCGGTTTCGATCGTGCTGGCGGGACCGATCTATGTCGCGCAGGGAATGAACAATTTCCTTTACGGAACGGATGCCTCCGGCGCGGGTCCGGGAACCCGGATTTACAATGAGACGCAGGAAATCAATGAGCGGTTCGGCCGCTCCAATCTGCTCGTGGCGATTCTCCCGAATACGGATGTCGGCAAGGAGAAGGAGCTGGTAGAGGAGCTGAAGGAGAAGGACTATGTGAAGAAGGTCATGGGGATGTCCGCCTATCTTCCGGACGGCGTATCGGAGGAGATCCTGCCGCCGTCCATCGCTGAGCTTTTCCATAAGGACGGCTACGCGAGGCTGCTGATCTATATCAAGACGAAGTCGGAGAGTCCGGCGGCGTACAGGTACACGGCAGAGGTCACGGAGCTGATTCGCAGCTATTACCCGGAGGACTCCTACATCACCGGCAATACTCCGGTGACAGAGGATATGGAGACGATCCTGATTCCGGACTACAATATGGTCAACGCGCTGGCGATGATAAGCATCTTCCTCGTCGTCGCGATTTCATTTCACTCGCCGATCATGCCTGTGGCAGCGATGGTGCCGATCATGATGGCGATTTACCTCAATATGGCGTTCCCGTATATTTCCGGCAGCACGTTGATCTTCATTGCCTATGCCGTCGTGTCCTGCGTACAGCTCGGCTCGACCATCGACTACGCGATCTCCTGCACGGAGAACTACCTGCAGATTCGCTCGCGGGAGAAGGACAAGCGGAGCGCGGCAGTCGAAATGGTAGAGATTTCCTTCCCGTCGATCCTGACCTCCGGGACGATCCTGGTGGTCTGCGGCTATGCGATCAGCCTGCTGTCCTCGATCCCGTCGATCAGTGAGGTGGGGCGTCTGGTCGGGCGAGGCGCGATCCTGTCGATGATCTTCGTCGTCGGACTGATGCCGGTGCTCCTGCAGCTCGTTGATCCGTTGATTACGACGCCCGCGTCCGTGAAGCGTGCCCGACGCCGGGCGGCGATCAAGGAGGCGGCAATGCTGGCGAGAGAGCATCGGCGGAGAGGCAGAGCGAAGCTTCGGGAGGTGCTGCTGTTTGCATCCGGAGCCTATCAGAGAGAAGAGAGCAGAGGGGAAAAATGATGAAAAATTTTCGGACGAATTCAAAAATGAAAAGGGGCGTGAGTCTTGCTGCCGCATCGGTCTTCCTCCTGACGGAGCTGCTAAGCCCGATGACGGCAGCCGCTGCGCCGGCAAAGGCATCCGTAGAGGAAACGATGTATCTGAATCTGGACTACTACGGACAGGTTTCGAAGGCGAATGTCGTGAAGGGCATCAGCTTCAACTCGCTCCCGAGCTATACCGACTACGGAAACTATACCGATATCATCAATATGTCTACGGAGCAGAAGCCGGTGAAAAACGGAGACAGTGTGACGTGGGAAGCACCGAAAAATGGCGGGAAGTTCTTCTTTCAGGGGACGCTCGAGCCGGAGCGGGCAGTCATGCCGTGGCACTTTGATGTGAGCTATAAGCTGAACGGCGTCGAGACCAATGCGGAGGACATCGCAGGCGCTTCAGGACTGGTAGAGATGGATATCGACGCGTTCCCGAACCGTTCTGCCTCGAAGTATATGCAGGACAATTTCATGCTGATCGTGGCGGTGCCGATCGACAGCAACAAGGTCTACTCCGTGGATGCGCCGGGCTCGCAGATGGCGACGCTGGGGCAGTACAGCGGCGTCATGTTCATGGGGCTGCCGGGCAAGGAGGAGCATTTCGTCATCCGAATGGGGACGGACAGCTTCGAGACAGTCGGCGCGGTCATGATGATGTCACCGGGCACCGTGGGAGATCTCTCGGATCTGAAGGATCTGAAGGACCTGAAGGACAAGTTCCGGAACAATACCAATACCATGCTGGACAGCGTAGAGGCGCTGATGGACAATGTGACGGACATGTCGGAGCAGCTGGAGCTCAACAATCAGATGCTGCGGGAGCTTCGGAGCGGAAAGGATAAGATCAGCTCTGCGAAGGATTCGATTTTCGCCGGAAACGACGTCCTGATCTCCGACCTCCGGGAGCTTTCGGGAGAGCTCGGACCGCTGGACGAGTCTCTCCGCACCACGCAGTGGATGATCTATGACCTGAATAAGGATCTGAACGGGATGGATCAGGATATCCTCGATATGAGTGCGAAGATGCGGACGCTCAGTACGAGGCTGAAGGCGCTGGGAAATTCCATGGGCGGCGTCGATAATCTGACGGCGCAGGAGCTCGCCGGGGAGCTCGCAGCGGTACAGCCGGGGCTTGCGAAGCTGCAGAACGGCGTCCGGCGCGGACAGAGCGCTGCCGGGGAGCTGAATACCATATTTAAGAGCGGGGCAGTACAGCAGAGCGTCGATCGGTCACTCGCCAGCGCCTCCGAGATCGTGACGCAGGCAGCGGTAGACAATGCGAACTACGAGGAGGAGTACCTGCCGGAGGCAGTGATTGAGGCGGTAAATCTGGGATTACGGCAGCAGCTCGCCGCAGCAGGGAAGCATTCTCTCGCAGAGCTGAGCGCGGCGGAGATGGATGCGATGCTCGGCGATACGCTGACAGGGCAGGTGGCGGGACTGCTTGCCGTATATGATGGGATGGCAGCCGTGCCCGGCACCGGAAAGATCGAGAGAGATGCGCTGATCGCTGCGGCGGAGGCTGCGGCTGCGGGCGGCACGCCGGTTCCGGGGAAGTATCAGAACCTCGCCGGGCGCTATGTCGGCAGACTCAGGTCGCTTTCTGCGCTCAAACGTTCCTCGGAGACGCTGCGGCAGAGCGGCACGGCTGCGGCAGCGCCGATCGCCGACAGGCTTTCCGAGCTCAGCGGCTCTCTTTCGGAGATCGGCGCAGGACTCTCCGACCTGCTTGGCTCCGGCGCGGGGGAGGCGCTTCTCAGGCAGCTCTCTGCTGTTTCTTCCGACATCCGGAAAATCTCCGAGGACGGCGCGGCGGTATCCTTTCAGACTGCCCGTTTTCTGAACAGCACGAGAGCGCTTGCGGGGGATATGGATACGCTGATCAGCACGCTGGATGAATACTATCCGGATGTGCAGAAGCTCGTCGACAATACGGATGCGCTGGTACAGACCCTGCAGAAGTCCTCCAATGATCTGGCAGGCACGTTGAAGATCGTGAACGATACCGCGCGCGCTGCCTCGGATAATCTGGATCACGCTGCGGAGGCAGGGCTGGATGCGGGGGAGCTCGCAGTCGGGAATGCCGGTAAGATGATCGAGAATACCAGGAATCTGAAGGATGCGGGGGCGGATCTCCGGAAATCCATCAATGACGAGCTGGATGAAAAGGAAGCGGAGAACAATTTCCTGAATATGGACCCGGATGCGGTGAAGCTTTCCTTCACGAGTGAAAAGAACGAGGAGCCGAGCTCTCTTGCCATTGTCGCGCGTACAGAGGAGATCTCTGTGGAGGATGACGCGGCGGAGCTGCAGGATGCGGAGGACGCAGAGGCGAAGACGACGCCGCTGCATCGGATCGCACAGGTATTTGTAAGGATTTGGCAGCTTTTGAGCGGGCTTTTCCATAGAGAGGATTGAGGCGGCATTCCGGCAGCGTCAGAGCTCCGGAGAGGCGAAGCCGCGAGGGAAGACACTCGCTGCAGCATCGTGCCTGCGGCTCCGGATGTCTTAGTGGAGCGGCTGCGGCATTTGGCGGAAAAGAGGAGAATGGAATGAGAAAAACAGGGGCGAGGACAGCGGTGATGGCAGGGCTTTTTTCGGTGTTGTTGTCCGCGACGGCACTTGCGAATATCAGGAGTCTGGAGATCAATGCGGACATGGACAGTATTGCTTCAATGGCGGCGCCCGCCGGTACTGCGTTCCTTCCGACCTTCGAGATCGAGGATGAGGACGCAGTCATGCTGGATACGAGCTGGGACAGCGTGGATGCACTGAACCGGCAGAATCCGACGATTCCCTACACACTTCGATTCCGGATCAGGGCGGAGCAGGATGTACTGGACGACGATCTCCGGATCCGGGGCAGGGGCTTCCGCGCGAGCTATGTAGATCTCGTCTCGGCGGACAATACCGAGGCGCGGGGGAGGCTTCTGGTTTATCCCTTCTATCAGCTCGTCGCGCCGACGGGACTTACGCTCGATCCGGGGCAGGGGCGGCTCTCTTGGAGCGCCGGGGATGACTATGCCGGTGCCTACGAGCTGGTGCTGTGCTACACGAAGAAAAACGGCGAGCTCGCGACGCTGCATCGGAGAACGAAGAACAAGGAATACAATGTCGGGACGTGGCTGAACGAGTCTGCCGACCATACACTCGCTGCGGCAGTCCGGGCGCTCCCGACCGAGGAAATCGGCTATGAGCGGGCGGCGCTGGATACGAAGAGCGGGACAGCCGGCTGGACCGCATATGACGGTGCGGAGAGCTACCGTATGCTGGTGAAATGGACAGATCAGAACGGCAGAGAACAGAAGCATGAGGAGACGGTGAAGGGAACGAGCCGGGACGTGAGCAGTTATGTCCGGCAGGATCGGAATCACAGCCCGAAGGTTTTGGTGCGCGCCGTACCGAAGCAGAATGACGCGAAATATTACAATATCGCGGTCAGCGACTGGGCGCGGCTGGGCAGCGCGGACACCTCTGATTATGAGATCGACGATGTCTGGGAGCTGCTTGCCGATTATCAGGGCGTGACGGAGGGGGCATTCGCCTCTCTGTCCCGGAATGCGGGCGGCAGTCCGAATGACGGTGGCGGCAGCTGGCAGCGGGAGGGCTATCGCTTCCGCTACCTCATGAACGGCACGGCGTACAATGGCGGCTGGAAGAAGCTGGGAGGGAGCTGGTACTACTTCGATGCCGACGGCTTCATGCATACAGGCTGGCTCACGCTCGACGGCAGGCGCTACTATTTCTCGGAGGAGATCGGTGCAAAGAACGGGAGCATGCTCACCGGAGAGCAGAGCATCAAGGGACAGAGCTATCGCTTCTCGCAGAGCGGAGAGCTGATAGAGTAAGGAGATATGGGACGTATACAATGGCGGCGTCCGCCGGAAAGGAGTAGGCATGAAAGAGGTAAACAATCGGAAGGCAGCGGTCATCGGACTCGGCTTCGTGGGCTCCAGCTCAGCATTCGCGCTGATGCAGAGCGGGCTCTTCTCAGAGCTGGTGCTGATCGACGCTATGCCGGGCAAGGCAGAGGGAGAGGCACTGGATATCAGCCATGGGCTGCCGTTCGCACAGCCGATGAAGATCTATGCAGGCAGCTATGATGATATCGCCGACGCGGCGGTTATCATCGTGACCGCGGGCGCGGCGCAGAAGCCGGGGGAAACCCGGCTCGATCTCGTGAAGAAGAATGTGGGCATTTTCCGCTCCATTATGCCGGAGATCCGGAAGCGGGATATCAGCGGCATTCTCCTCGTCGTGGCGAATCCGGTAGACATCCTGACCTATGCTGCACAGAGGCTGACAGGGCTTCCGGAGAACCGCGTATTCGGCTCCGGCACCGTACTGGATACCGCCCGCCTGAAATATCTTCTGGGAGAGCATCTCTCGGTGGATAACCGCTCCGTACATGCCTTCGTGATCGGAGAGCATGGGGACAGCGAGATCGCGGCATGGAGCAGCGCGAACGTCTCTGGTATTCCGCTCAATGATTTCTGCGAGCTCCGCGGTTATCACGATCATCAGGCATCCATGGAGCGGATACTCTGCACGGTGAAAAACAGCGCCTATGAAATCATTGAGAAGAAGAAAGCGACCTATTACGGGGTAGCAATGGCGGTGAAGCGGATTTGCGAGGCGATTGTGCGGGATGAAAAGTCGATTCTGCCGGTTTCCACGATACAGCACGGCAGCTATGGCATCGACGGCGTCGCGCTGAGTCTGCCCGCCATCGTCGGACAGCACGGCGTCGAGCGCGCTGTCCCGATCCGTTTGAGCGAAACAGAGCAGGCGGCGCTGCGCGGCTCCGCGGAGACGCTTCGGGAGGTTCTTCGGCAGGTAGAGCTGTAGGTGCCCTCGCAGCCGCGCAGCATTGTTTCGGCGCCCCTGCTTTGCAACGGACGCCTGCTTCGAAGAATAGGGCAGCCGTGCAGCGCCCGAAGGACTGCCGTCTCGCTGCGAAATGCTGCCGCACCGAAGTCCGGCCTTGCAATGGATGCCTGCTTCGGCTAATATGGTAGCAGGGCAGCCGTAGAAGCCTCGTATTGCGGGGCAGCGGATCGGGAATGGCTGCGGCAAAATGCAGACAGGCGCGGGAGACCGGCTGAGGAGATAAGATGCGGTTACTGCTGGCAGAGGATGAGCGTTCCCTGTCGAGGGCGCTCAGGGCGATTCTGGAACGGAGCAACTATACGGTGGATACGGCGCTGGATGGCGATGAGGCGTGGCAGTATCTGGAATACGGGAGCTATGACGGCATCATTCTGGACATTATGATGCCGAAGCTGGACGGGATCGCCGTGCTGCGGCGGCTGCGGGAGAGGGGCGACCTGACGCCGGTGCTGCTGCTCACGGCGAAGGCAGAGGTTGAGGACAAGGTGCTGGGACTGGACAGCGGTGCGAATGATTACCTGACGAAGCCGTTTCACGCAGAGGAGCTTCTGGCGCGGGTTCGCGCCATGACGCGGGAGAAGGCGGCGCAGCCGGATATCCGGCTGGGACTCGGCAACCTGACGCTGGATTGCGCGAGCTTCGAGCTGTCCGCAGAGGAGGGGGTCTGCCGCCTGTCCAATAAGGAGTTCCAGATCATGGAGCTTCTGCTGCGGAACCGGAAGCGTCTTTTGTCCGCAGAGCATCTCATGCGTCAGATCTGGGGCTATGACAGCGAGGCGGACAGCAATGTCGTCTGGGTGAATATTTCCTACCTCCGCAGGAAGCTGCAGCGCATCGGGGCGAATGTGCAGATTCGGGCGGTTCGGAATGCGGGCTACACGCTGGAGGTGTCGGAATGATCCGGAAGCTGCAGAAGCGACTGCTTCTCGCGTCGATGCTTTCGCTCTTTCTGGTGCTCTGCATCCTGATCGGGACGGCATCCGCCATGAACTATCATAAGCTCATCCGGAACGCAGACGATACCCTGCAGATCCTTCGGGAAAACGGCGGCAGATTCCCGTCCCCGCCGGAGTCCCCGCCGGGGACGGACAGCGCATCGGAGCAGCATCTCTTTCGGGAGCGTCCGTTCGAGTCCCGCTATTTCTTGGTCGTTTTTCGATCGGATGGGACGGCGGAATCTGTAGAGCTCGGCAGGATCGCGGCGGTAGACCGGGATAGCGCCGTCCGTTACGGACAGCGGATCCTGGTGAGCCGCGGCAGCGAGGGCTTTCTGGACGACTACCGTTATCTGAAATATGAGGAGGATGGCAGAACAGGGATCCTCTTTCTGGACTGCGTCCGAAGTCTGGAGGATTTCCGGCATTTCCTCTGCAATATCCTGCTGGTCTGCTTCGCGGGAATGATAGCTGTGTGGGCGGTGCTGCAGCTCCTGTCCCGGCGTATCGTGAAGCCCTTTCTCGAGAGCGACCGGAAGCAGAAGCAGTTTGTCACGGACGCGGGACATGAGCTGAAGACACCGCTGGCGGCGCTCCGCGCAGATGCGGATCTTCTGGAGATGGATTTCGGGGAAAATGAGTGGCTTCAGGACATCGGAGAGCAGATCCGGAGACTGACGGCGCTCACCCATCATCTGATCAGTCTGTCGCGGCTGGAGGAGCAGCCACGGGAGGGGCTGCGCAGTCTCTGTCTCTCGGAAATTGCGGTGGAGACTGCGGAATGCTTCCGCGCGCCGGCAAGGGTGCAGCGGAAGACGCTGACAGCTTCGATTCAAAGGGAACTCTATATGCAGGGAGATCCGGCGGCAATGCGGGAGCTGTTTTCGATCCTGCTGGATAACGCCGTGAAGTATTCTCCGGAGGGGAGTGAGATCTCGCTCAGCCTGACGCGCAGGAGGAATACGCTTCTCCTCACGGTTTACAACCGCTGCAAGCACCTCTCCAGAGAGAGCGTCGGACATCTCTTCGACCGCTTTTACCGGGCGGATGCCTCCCGGAGCTCCCAGACCGGCGGCTTCGGGCTGGGGCTGTCCATCGCGGCGGCGGCGGTAAGGGCGCACAGAGGCGAGATCATGGCGGAAACCGCCGATGAGGAATCCCTGCTGATCACTGTAAAGCTTCCGTCGGAGAGGGCGAAAAAATGAGGGATGCATTGACATTTACCTTGTAAAATGTTACCCTGTAAATATTATTGCAAGAGTCCTATGCCAGGTGGCGTGTGGACTTCTGCAGCATGTAATGTCGGGAATTCCGGCATGGTATCAGGGGAACGTAATTTTGGAAGGAGGCATGAAGTATGTTGATGACGTTTAAGGCGAAGGCGGTAAAAACAAAGACCGGTCTCCAGGTGGAGTCTGATGCGAGAGGCTTCCGGCTCATCATGGATGAGCCGGAGGAGATGGGAGGAGCCAACACAGGTCTGAATCCGGTAGAGGCAGTGCTCTGTGCGCTTGGCTCCTGTCAGGCTATCGTGGCAGCAGCATTCGCGGAGGCGAATGACTTTAAGTACGACGAATTCCACGTCGAGCTGGAGGGCGATCTCGATCCCGATGGGATGATGGGACTGTCCGACGTCAGGAAGGGCTTCCAGGAGGTCCGCTTCTCCATGCATTTCAAGACGGAGGAGCCGCAGGAGAAATGTGAGGCGTTCGCTGATTTTATCGAGGCCAGATGTCCGGTCGGAGACATTCTGAAGAATGGCGTAAAGCTCGTGAGAACCGGTGTCGTGAAGGACTGAGCCGCGGCACAGGATGGAGGCATTATGAAAACAGTCTGTCTCGGCAGGCTGTTTTTCGCTTAGGAGGGAATGGAGATGGAGATCAGGCTTCCGGTTTTTCCGGGTGCAAAGCTGTTTACGGTCGGAAAGATCAATGTACGGGAAATGGACAGGCTCGCGAAGGACGATGAGCTGATGCAGATCGAAACCAAGAAGGGGAACCGAAGCATCAAGGCGCCGGCGGACGGCATCGTGCGGCGGCTGCTCGTGCAGGAGGGGGATCAGGTCAGCGCAGGCGATCCTTTGGCAGAGTTTGAGGAGGGGGACGCGCATTCCCGGACGGCGCAGGGGGACAGCGCAGAGGGTGCCTCCGGAGAGACCGCGCAGATCGAAGAAAAAGAGGCGGATCTGCTGATTCTCGGCGGCGGCATCGGCGGATATGTCTCGGCGATCCTCGCCTCCCGGAATGGCAGGAGACCCGTGCTGGTGGAGAGGGGGCGAATGGGCGGTACCTGCCTGAATGTAGGCTGTATTCCGACCAAGGCGTTTATCGCGTCTGCGGAGCACGCGGAGGCGCTGCGGGAGTGCGGGCTGTTCGGGATCGACTGCTCTCCGGCGTTTACGGTGAATATGGAGAAGCTTGTCGAGAGGAAGGACAGGGTGGTAGACCGGCTCGTCGGCGGCGTGGAATATCTGATGGAGAAAAACCGGATCGAGCTGATAAAGGGCAGTGCGTCATTTACGGATGATGCGCATGTGCTGGTTTCGGGAGAGAAAAATCTGCGTCTTCATTTCCGGGACTGCATCATCGCCACCGGCTCCGCGGTCTCCCTGCCGCCGATTCCCGGAATTCGTCTCGCAGGCGTCATGGACAGTACGGAAGCGCTCTCCTGCAGGGAACTGCCCGGCTCTATCGTCATTATCGGCGGCGGAGTGATCGGGCTGGAGTTCGCGTTCCTGTACAGGAGCCTCGGCGCAGAGGTCACGGTGGCGGAGTTCCTTGACCGGCTGCTGCCCATGATGGACAGCGATGTCTCGGAGGAGATCCTGCGGAGCGCGAGAGCGAAGGGAATCCGGGTCGAGCTCGGCGCAGAGGTTACGGAGTTTATGAAGGCGGAGAACGGACAGCTGATTACCGCGTACCGTAAGGGAGGCAATCGGCATTATCTCACCAGCGGCAGGGTGCTCGTCGCCATAGGGCGTCATGCGGAAACCGAGGGGCTCGGGCTGGAAAATACTACGATACAGCTGCTGGAAAAGGGGCGCGGAATCCGGACGGACGAGCATATGCAGACCTCCGCAGCGCATATTTATGCGGTCGGAGATGTCAACAACCGGGTGCAGCTTGCCCATGCGGCGAGCTATGAGGCGGAGATCGCCGTTGATCATATCTGCGGGAGGGAACGCGCATTCGACCGAAATGTCATTCCGAGTGTGATCTTCACCAGACCCGAGATCGCGAGCGTCGGGCTCACGGAGGATATGGCGAGGGCGCAGGGAATCCCCTGTAAGACGAGCGTCTTCCATTACGCCGCGAACGGAAAGGCGCTTACAATGAACGCGCCGGAGGGCTATGTGAAGCTGCTCGCGAATGAGGAGAATGAGATCCTCGGCGGCACAGTGATCGGCGCCGACGCGTCCGCCCTCATTGCGACGATCACCCTTGCCGTGACGAAACGGATGAAGGCAGAGGCATTACAGGAAACGGTCTTCGCGCACCCGACCACCGCGGAGATTGTCCACGAAGCGGCGCTCGGACTGACGATCGGCGCGCTGCACGAATGAGTATGAAGCTTTATTTGTCCGAAGAAGAGGATATTTATACGAATATTGCGCTGGAAAGGCGGCTGTTCCGGAGCAGGGAGAGCTGCCTTTTTCTCTGGAGGAATGCGCCCTGCGTCGTGATCGGAAGGAATCAGAATCCCTATCAGGAGGCGGACACCGCCTATATGGAGGAGAACGGCATAAGTCTCGCCCGCAGGTATACGGGCGGCGGCGCGGTCTATCAGGACAGAGGGAACCTTAATTATTCATGGATAGGAGACAGGGCGGATGTCTCCCTGGTGATTTCGATCATTGCGGACGCGCTGCGGCGCTTCTCCATTGACATCCGGCAAAGCGGCAGAAACGATCTGCTGTATCGGGACAGGAAAATCAGCGGAATGGCGTTTCTGGAGGAGGACGGCTGGTACCTGTATCACGGGACGCTGATGCTCGATGTCGATATCGACCGGATGACGAGAGTGCTCACACCGTCTGCGATGAAGCTGGAATCGAAGGGGATCACGTCCGTTCGTGCCCGCGTGTGCAATCTCTCGGACAGCAGACCGGAGCTTACTGTAGAAAGCATGACGGCTGCGGTCTCCGCTGCGGCCGGCATTCCTGTCGAGCGTCTGCATGCGGAGCAGACAGATCAGGAGCTGCAGAGAAATATCGCGGAGCTCGGCTCTTCGGAATGGATCTACGGGCAGAGCATGGACTATCAGGTGACACTCCGGGAGAGAATCCATGGAGAAAATTATACAATCTTCCTGAATGTCTGTAACGACAGGATCACGGGGGCGCAGATTGCCTCGGATGCGCTGACGGTCTTCGACAACGGGCGCATCAGCGGCAGACTGCTCGGCAATCGCTTCCGAAAGGATACAATTTTACAGACAGTAAGAGAGAGTATAGGGGGTTGATATGTTTGTTCTGGAGGACTGCATGGCTTGGCTTGCCAATCGAAGCTCGAAGGTTTTTTCAAGCGTGCTGGATTCTCATTTCGCTGCGCTGGAGGTGACGCGTGTCCAGTGGATGGCGCTGTATTACATGAATAGGAATCCGGAGCAGAAGCAAACCGAGCTCGCGGAGCGGCTGAACTGCAAGAGCGCCGCCCTTGCCCGCTTGCTCGACCGTATGGAGAAGGATGGCATGCTCACGCGCTCGGTCAATGCCGAGAATCGGCGCAGCAACAGAATAGAGCTCACGGAGAAGGGCAGACGCCTCTGCGCGGAGGGGACGGCGATCGCGGAGCGCTTCATGGATGATGTCATCTTCGGCATTTCGGAGCAAAAGCTGGAGCTCTTCAAAGCGGTTCTCCGCCAGATGGTCGGAAATGCGGAAAAGCTCCAGAAATAAACGGGACTGCGATACGGCGCAGGGAAGCTGACATGCCGATCAGGATTCGTTTACCAGCTTTCCCGTCATGCGGTCGATTGTCATGACGAGCATGTGTACGCGGCTGCCCGCTTTCTCGACCTCGTCCTCCACATCCTTCTCTGTAGGATAGAATTTTCTCGCCAGCTTCCGGCATTGCTCCAATACCTTCTCATGGTCTGTCAGGGCTTCGACCTGCCCCAGACAGACAACGCTTCGGATGTTAAGCGCCCATTCTCCCTCCTTCACGAAGCCCTCGTCCATCACGGTGAAGCATACCTTGTTTTCTTTTTCCAGGAGATCCAGCTTCAGACCCTGCTTCGCTCCGTGAAAATACAGCTTCCCATCCTCCGGATCATAGTATTGGTTCAATGGAATGGCGTACGGATAGCCGTTTTCCCCGTGAAATGCCATGATCCCGCGGGGCGCCGACTGCAACACGGCGACGCAGTCCTCCTCGGACAGTGCCTGCCGGAATCGTCTCATTTTACGAAATGCCTCCATGGTTTCTGCTCCTCTCTTACCTTGCAAAATGGGCTTGCCGCAGTGTAAACGGACAGACCGCGCAGTAAATATAAAAACTATAAAGACTGTACAGAGCTGTGTCAAGGCTCTGCTTTTTGCTTTTTTAAGGGCATTCTAAAAATACGGAAATATACAAAAGAGAAAAAGAAAGATATTATTATAATAAGAATATTTTATATCAATTCATATTATAGCAGGGGCGGGACACTTAAGATGCAGAAATGGAGGAGAAGTATGAGGGGGAAGAAGAGAGGCCGAAGCGTTATTTCTTTGCTGCTGATTTTTTCTATGCTCAGTTTATGCTTCCCGCATGCAGTATGGGCGGAGGAGGCTGCGCCGGAGAGGGAGCAGGCAGTCGCAGAAGCTGCATCGGAGACAGGGGAGGAACAGGAGATCGCGGAGGCTGCATCGGAGACAGGGGCAGAGAGCGAGACGGATTCGGAAACTGCGGCGGAGTCATCGGCAGCGGAAACAGAGCGGGAGCGCGCGGAGACCGTACAGGAGGGCGCGGCGGAGCGTGAGAGTGCGGAAGCCGCGCCGGAGATCGGGGCGGAGCAGGAGAGTGCAGAAGCCGCTCCGAGGACGGAGGCGGAGCAGGAGACCGCGGAAAATGCGGAGATGAAGCCGGAAGAAACGGGCGTGACATCTGCTGTTGCGAGTGCTTCCGAGCTGCCTGTGCCGGAGGGGGAAGGCGGCGAAATGCCTGCGCTCCGAAAAACGCTGACGGCGGAAAACGGCGTTACAGTGAAGCTCTATGCGGAAAAGGGAACTTTTCCGCGGGGGAGCTATGCAGAGGTAAGGGAAGCCTCCCGGGAAGAGGCGATGGAGGCAGCACAGCAGGTGGTGCAGGGCACCGTCGTAGATGCCGCGGCGGTCGACATTACGTTCTACAATGAAGACGGAGAAGAGATCGAGCCGGCGGATCAGAAAAGGGTGCATGTCAGCCTGAAAGCAGATCGAAAGCTGGAGGGGGACGAGTATAGAGTTGTCCATATCGAGGATAACGGAGAAGCAGAGATCATCTCTGAGGTCAGCCATATCAGCGCGAGACAGGCAAGCTTCTCTGCGGAGAGCTTCACGATCTATTCTATCATCGGAGAAGAGCTGCCTACTCGCTGTTACCGCTTCTTTAAGGCGGAGGGAAGCGAAGAGATCTGGGTGAAGCAGCGCGTAAAGGAAGGGGAGGAGCTTCTCCGGCCGCGCGTACCGGAGCATGCGGCAGGTCGAGAGTTCCTGGGTTGGTATGAGGCGGGGGCAAGCGTTCCCTTTGATGGCTTCGGAACTGTGAACGGAATCACGGAATCCTCGACGGTAGATCTGTACGCGCGTTATAGCTCGGAGGTGCATATCTTCTACCATAGCATAGATGGGACGATCATTCGGGTAGATAGTATCGAAGAAAATCATGATACGGAGATCGAAAGGAAATCGCCGTATGTACAGATGGCGTCCGTCACGCAGACGCATAACGGCTGGTATCTGGAGGGAGATGCCGAGAAAAAGGATATTTCCGGACACTACCATGTGGGGACGGAGGATCTTCATCTCTATCCGCTTGTGGAGGACGGCTGGTGGATCATTTTCGATACGAAGGGCGGCAGTACGGTAGAAAACCAGTTTGTCGGTGCGAATGATACAGATAAGCGCGTGATCGAGAAGCAGCCTCTGCGTACCGGCTATGTATTTGACGGCTGGTATGAGGATGAGGGCTATACGAAGCCCTGGGACTTTACGAGAGAGACAGAGGGCGCAGTGACGCTCTATGCGAAGTGGAATCCCGGAACCGCGGACTATGCTGTGCAGTACTTTCGGAAGGATCCGAATGATGAAACGAAGGACATTCTGATCAAGCAGACGAATCACAGCGGGACAGTCGGGGCAGAGGCAGGCTACGAGTGGGATGCGGCTACGCAGAAGCTTCCTGAGCTTACCGATGAGGAGTATTTCGGGCTTCACATCGACCAGCCGCGTACGGATGCGGCGAGGGAGTTCATCAAGCCGGACGGCAGTACGGTCCGGAAGGTTTATCTCGAGTCCAATGTGCATTCTATCACCATGAAGTGGACGGGCGATGACGGCATAGCACATGAGGCGACCACAGAGGTTCGGTATAAGCAGAATCTCCGGGCAGTCTGGGACAAGGTAAAGCCCTACGATGTATTTATAGAGGGGACACGCTGGCAGTGGGCGAACAGCGGAGGTGCGACATGGGCGAACAGCTATCTGGACTTTCCGGTGATGGTGTATGATGAGGATATCCTGTGGGTGCGCCAGACCGGCATTTTGTGGAATCTCTTCTACCAGATATTCTATGAGGGGATAGATGGAGAGGTGCCGGAGGGCTGTACTCCGGTCGAAAACGGGGGAAGGATCTTCTATCTGAAGAATGAGTCCGGATTTCGTGCCGGCTGGAATGGTGCCTTGGATCCGCCGCTGGCAAAGGATTTTGCGGTGGATCTGGAGCTCTCCGAGGGAAATATTTCGACATGGAAGCTGAAGAACTGCTGGCTGGTTTACTTTCATAAGAGGAGCGGAGAGAACTGGAAGAAGCACTGGATGAGTAAGCGCTATACCTATGAGAACCAGTATGAATTCAATGAGGATCCGGATCATAAGATGCAGGTCTATATGAGACGGCTGCGTTATGCGCTTCGTTTCCATGAAAACGGCGGTGCAGAGATAGCGGATATTGAGAATATCCCTTATGAAAAGAAGCTTGGACAATACGAGCCGCTTACTGCTTACCCGATTGGTGTCCATAGGGTGATCGATGGGCAGGAGCTGCAGTTTGCAGGCTGGTACACCGATTCGGACTGCAAGGGGCTGCGGTTTGACTTTGCCGGAAGCACCATGCCGGCAGATAATCTGGATCTCTATGCGAAATGGGAGCCGCTTCGCTATACGGTGTACTTCGATAGTGACGGCGGTACACCGGTTGCACCGGCGGAGAATATCCGCTACGGTATGCCGGTCACAAAGCCGAAGGATCCGACCTGCGACGGATACAGCTTCATCGGCTGGATGCTGGATGGGAAGCCATACAGCTTTGAGTCCGGTGTTTCACAGGATCTTACGCTGAAGGCACAGTGGAGGAGTCTCGGAGGCTTCCGTGTACGCTATGATTTGAATGGCGGAAGCGGCAGGGCACCGGAGGACTTGAACGGCTACTATGAGAATACTGAGGCGGAGGCGAAGGCACCCTCAGAGGCTGTGGCGCCGGAAGGGAAGGTCTTCATCGGCTGGCGGAGAACAGATACAGGAGAGAGGGTTTATCCGGGCGGCATCCTGACAGTACCCGGAGATGTGACGCTTTCCGCCGAATGGGGGGATATTGATAAGACGACGAGACTGCTCTATGACTTTAACTTCGGCTCCTATGGGATCAGGGCACAGGGGCCGGGCAGCAATGAGGTCAGGGAGATCGAGAATAATTCGATTGTGAAGCTGAGGGGCTTCTCATATATGGGAGATGTTCCGGACGGCTATGAATTTGCCGGTTGGTATGCGACGCCGGACGCCTCCGGAGAGGCACTGAATCAGGTGCAGATTGACCGCATAAATGAGGATAAAAACCGGGTTTACGCAGCGTGGAAAAGAGTCAAAGGCAGCGGTGGAAACGGCGGCGGAGGCGGAAATGGCGGCAGTACGCCGGCATCTCCGGTGAGACCGGCGCCTGCGACGCCGCCGGCTCCGGAGAATGTCGTTCCCGCGGTGCTCGGTGCGGCGCGCGACGTCGTGCAGCATGCACAGGATGCGCCGGGAAGGGTGCTCGGCGTGATGCGAAGAGCCATAGCGACCGGAGATCAGGGCATGGCGGGAGCATATGCCGCGGTATTCCTCGCTGCCTTCTCCGGAATGGCAGTCTGGGCTGTTCGGAGAAGAAAAAGAGAGAAGCGGCGTTAGGACGCGGAGAGCCGAGCTGACGCGCTGCGCTTCGGAAGCGGGACATGGCGATGGCGTAGCAGGCGGATAGTGAAGGTGAAGCTATATACGGAGGCAGTTTTGCGGAATAGGCAAAACTGCCTCCGTATTTTTATTACAGAAGATATTTGCCATGCGGAAGCGCCGGATTCTCCGGTTTTTTTCCTTTTCCCGGGAAAACCTGATTTCACAGAAAAACCACAGCTTCTTTAAGTCTCATTTAAGGCTGCCGGATTATACTTTCCGCAGCAAAGGGAAAGGAGAGTGGAAAAAATGAACGCACAGATGACGTTTCAGAGATATGAGCTGAAGTACCTTTTGAACGCGGAGCAGAAGAGGGTGCTGCTCGACAGCATGGAGCCCTATATGCAGCCGGACAGCTACGGCAGGACGACGATCAGGAACATTTATTTCGACACGGAGGACTTCCGGCTGGTACGGCATTCGCTGGAAAAGCCCGTTTACAAGGAAAAGCTCCGCATCCGGAGCTACCGGCAGGCATCGGAGGAGGATCCGGTATTCGTGGAGCTCAAGAAGAAATACCGGTCGGTGGTCTACAAAAGGCGGATCAGTCTCCCGGAGGGCGCGGCGATGGAGAGCTTCCGGAGGGGAACCGCGCTCCCCGTGCATTCGCAGATCGGAAGAGAGATCGAGTATTTCCGGCAGTTTTACCGCGGACTTCGTCCGGCGATGTTTTTAAGCTATGAGCGGGAGGCGTTCTGCATGCGGGACGGCGGAGACTTCCGGGTGACGCTGGATGAGAACATCCTTTACCGGACGGAGGATCTCAGCCTGCGGAGGCCGGCGTATGGAAACCTGCTGCTGTCTCCGGGACAGAGCCTTCTGGAAATGAAGTGCTCCGGCAGCATTCCGCTCTGGATGTGCAGGGCATTGAACGGGGCGGGGATCTATAAAATATCCTTTTCAAAATACGGGCAGGCGTATTGCAGGGAGCTTGGGAAAGAAGGAGGACAGCGCTATGCTTAACACATTTTTCAGAGGAATCTTCGATACGACACAGACGGCGGTGATCGCGCCGGGAGAATTCCTGCTCTGCGTCGGCACGGCGCTCGTGCTGGGACTGCTGCTGAGCTGCTGCGTGAGCTTCGGCGCCCGCGCCTCACGGAGCTTCTCGGCGGCGCTCGCACTGCTGCCCGCCGTGGTCTGCGTGGTGATCATGATGGTGAACGGAAATGTCGGCACCGGCGTCGCAGTGGCAGGCGCGTTCAGTCTGGTACGCTTCCGTTCCGCGCCGGGCTCCGCACGGGAGATCGCCGCGATCTTCCTCGCGATGGCAGTGGGACTCGTCTGCGGCATGGGATATCTCGGCTATGCGCTGCTGACCTCGCTGGTCTTCGGATGCGCCGGTATGCTGTATAACCGCATGGATTTCGGGCAGAGGAGGCATAGGGAACGGGATCGGCAGCTGCATATCACCATACCGGAGGAGCTGAATTACAGCGAGGCCTTCACGGATATCTTCGCGGAGTATACGGACAGCGCAGAGCTGCAGCTCGTGAAGACCACGAACATGGGAAGCCTTTACCGGCTCAGCTATCAGCTTCGGCTGAAAAACGCGAGGAGAGAGAAGGAAATGCTCGATGCGCTGCGCTGCCGGAACGGAAATCTGGAGATCAGCATCTCTATGCAGGAAAATGGAAATGGAGAACTGTAAAATGAAGAGACAAATGAGTACACCTCTATGCCGAAAACTTCGGCACCATCGATCCTATAAGTTCTGTGCGCTGGCGCTCTCTGCGGCGTTCCTCCTCGGTGCATGCGGGCAGAGCGTGCAGGGGAACGTCGGTATGTCGGCTGCGGGGACGGAGGAAGCGCAGGCAGCAGAGAGCGGCAGTACGGAGCAGACGAACGCTGCGAGCAGGAGCGGTACGGCAGAGGGAGAGCGTCTCGCCGAGGCATTTTTCAGCGAGCGGGACTACCGGACGGAATACGACGCATCCTCTGCGGTAAAGATTTCCTTCGAGGGCAGCAGCGCCGGCAGCAGCGATGAGAAGGCGGCAGTCGTCTCCGGAAGCACGGTGACGATCACGGACGAGGGCTGCTATATTCTTTCCGGGAATCTCACGGATGGCCAGCTGATCATTGACGCGGAAAAGAGCGATAAGATACAGCTTGTGCTGAACGGCGTGACGCTCTATTCGGAGAGCTCCGCGGCGATCTATGTGAAGCAGGCGGACAAGGTATTTCTCACGACGGCAGAGGGAACGGAGAATACGCTCTCGAACGGCGGGAGCTATACCGCGATAGATGAGAATGCGATCGACGCGGTGATCTTTTCCAAGGATGATCTGACGCTGAACGGAGAGGGAAAGCTTACGATCCGGGCGGAGGCGGGACACGGCATCGTCTCGAAGGACAGTCTGGCAGTGACGTCCGGTGCATATGAGATCACGGCGGCAGAGGATGGGATGTCCGGCAAGGACGGGGTCGGTATCGCCGGCGGAATGATCGAAATTTCCGCGGGAGACGACGGCATCCATTCGGACGGGGCGGTGTATCTCATCGGCGGAACGATCGATATCACAGAGAGCGAGGAGGGCATCGAGGGTGCGACGATCGATGTTCTGGACGGCGAGGTCTCTATCGTCTCGCGGGACGACGGCATGAACGCGACGAACGGGACGAGCAGGACGGTGCAGGAGAATGCTGCTGCACCGGGACAGGGTGCGCGCCCGTCGGCACCGCCGACAGGCGGCGGGGATTTCGCGGGACGCCCCTCGGACAGTGCGGAGAACGAGCAGGACAGGAGGCCGCCGCAAAATGGAGAAGCGCCGCCGGAGAGGGGCGGAAGTCCCGGTATGGGCGGGCAGGGGCAGCAGCCCTTTTCCGAGGCGGAGGAGGGTGTATACATCTCAATCTCCGGCGGAACGATCCGCATTGCCGCCTCCGGTGACGGGATAGATTCCAATGGGGATCTCTATGTCTCCGGCGGAGAGGTCTATATCAGCGGCCCGGAGAATGACGGCAACGGCAGTCTGGACTATAACGGGGAGGGCATCATCAGCGGCGGCGTGCTGGGGGCGGCAGGTTCCTCCGGAATGGCGCAGCGCTTCAGTGAGGATTCCCCGCAGAGAAGCCTGCTGATCGAGACGGGAGAGAATCCCGCGGGGACGGAGCTTACGCTCTATGACAGTACGGGCAGGGAGCTCCTGCGCTGGACGGCAGAGAAGGCATACTCCTGTGTGATCGTCAGCCTGCCGTCTCTCACGGAGGGAGAGAGCTATACGCTGAAGAGCGGAGACAGCGAAAAAACGATAGTCCTTGACGGCAGCGCCTCCACCCGCTAAGATATGCTGGGAACAGTTGACAGAAGTATATTTTCGGGGCAGCGGATGAGAGCGCGAAAGCAGGCAGATGCAGGATAGGGCAGAATAAGGGCACGAAGAGAGTGAGCGGTTCACTCTCATTCGTGCCCTTTGCTGTGTGAGTTCCGGAACGTTCTGATGACACGTGAATGGATACAGCGCATGATGCGATAGCCCCAGATAAGAAGGAGAGGGAAAGTATGAGTGAAGCGAAGAGGAAGCGCGTCGGAGACGAGGCGATTTATGATGTCAGAGAGCTGGGTACGGGACATATCCTGATATTGGGACTGCAGCACATGTTCGCCATGTTTGGCGCGACGGTGCTGGTGCCGCTTTTGACAGGGCTCAGCGTGTCTGCGACCCTGCTGTTTGCCGGATTGGGGACCCTGCTCTTCCATCTGATTTCCAAGAAGAGGATTCCGGCGTTTCTGGGCTCCTCCTTCGCCTTTCTGGCAGGCTATATGACGATCGCACCGCATGGGGAGGCGGAGCTTCTGCCCTATGCCTGCTTCGGCGTCGCCTGCGCGGGATTGGTTTATCTGCTGCTTGCCGCGCTCTTCCGCGCCTTCGGCGCAGGGAAAGTCATGCGCTACTTCCCGCCGGTGGTGACCGGACCGATTATTATTGCGATCGGGCTGAATCTGTCGAAATCGGCGATCGAGAGCTGCGGCAGTGATTGGACGATCGCCCTCGTTGCGATCGTCGTGGTCATTGTCTGCAATATCTGGGGGAGAGGCATGGTGAAGATCATCCCGATTCTGCTGGGGGTGCTCGCCTCCTATCTGACCGCTGCGGCAGCGGGAAAGATCGACTTCACAGCGGTACGGGATGCCGCATGGATCGGACTGCCCATCGCCTACCGAAATACGGTATTCGCTCTCTTTACCTCCGGCAGCCTGAACACGGCACTGCTGATTACCTCTGTGATCACGATTCTGCCGATTTCCTTCGCGACGATGATGGAGCATATCGGAGATATCTCTGCGATCTCCTCTACGGTGGGGAAGAATTTCATCAAGGATCCGGGTCTGCACCGGACCCTGACGGGAGACGGACTCGCCACGACCCTCGCCTCGCTCTTCGGTGCACCGGCGAATACGACCTACGGTGAAAATACCGGCGTGCTGACATTGACCCGGGTCTATGATCCGGCGGTGATCCGTCTCGCGGCATGCTTTGCGATTTTCTTCAGCTTCTGCCCGAAGTTCGCAGCGGTGATCGAGGCGATGCCTGCCGCGACCATCGGCGGCATCTCGCTGGTGCTGTACGGCATGATCTCCGCGGTGGGCGTGCGGAATGTGGTGGAAACGAAGGTGGACTTCTCCCAGAGCCGGAATGTCATCATTGCCGCGTTGATCCTCGTGCTCTCCATCGGCATCAACTACTCCTCGGCGGGGGCGGTGGGCTTCACGGTCTTCGGCATGGCGATCCGCTTCTCCGGACTCGCGACCGGTTCTCTCGTGGGGATCCTGCTTAATGCGATCCTCCCCGGCAAGGATTATCGCTTCGAGGAGGACGAGCCGAACGACACCGGCGTAGATCTGCAGATCGCGCAGGGCGAGAGTCTGGTCTGGCAGCTCGCGAAGCAGGCGGGACAGAAGAACATGGTAGAGGACAAATAAAAAAAATAAGCATTTAAGCCGCAGGGCAATCTCATCTGAGAAGCGGCGTGCGGGTCTGGGCGGATCTCTCTGCTACAGCATGCCGCCCAGCAGCACTGCGCCGACGACGGCGAGGGAGGTGAGGAAGAGTCCGGCACGGTTCCAGGCGAGCAGGATGCCGAGGAGCATTGCGGCGAGTCCCTGTATAGGACGCACGGTTCCGTCCATGACCGCGGGAAAGGTCATGACCGCGAGCGTCACATAGGGGACGTAGAAGAGGAAGGAGCGCAGCAGGCGGCTTCGGAGCTCCGTGCGGATCAGGCTGAGCGGGAGCGCGCGCAGCGCATAGGACGCGAGAAACATCGTGAGGATATAGAGATAAGGATTATGCTGCATGCTGTTCGTTCTCCTTTATCGGGAAAAGAAGCGCTGCGCCGAGGGAGAGCAGCAGCGTCAGCAGGATGATTCGTGTTCCCTCCGAAAGCTCCCGGGTGAGCGGCAGCCGCGAGAAGAGGAAGCTCAGTGCCATGGACAGCAGCACCAGTCCGCCCAGCAGGCGATTCTCCCGTGCCGGCGGGATAATGATGGCGAGGAACATTCCGTAGAGTCCGGCTCCCAGCGCCTCGACCAGCGCGGTCGGGAGAATGCTGCCTGTGACGACCCCGAGACAGGTGCCGAGCGACCATGCGCCGAGAGAAATGACGGCAAGCCCGTAGCTGTAGAAGGGGTTCAGCCTTTCCGGAACCGTCACGCTGGCACCGAAGATCTCGTCGGTGATGCAGAAGGCAAGGGCGAGCCGGTGGCGGAGAGAGCAGTCCGGCGAGACCTTCTGGGAAAGAGAGGCGGACATCAGCAGGTAGCGCGCATTGACGATCAGCGTAATGAGGAGCAGCTCTATATAGGAGCCCTGCGCGGAGATCACCGTGAAGCCGGCATACTCTCCCGCGGAGGCATTGCAGAGCGCGCTGCACAGGGTCGCCTGCAGGGCGTTGAGTCCCGCCCGCTTCGCGGCGATGCCCAGCGCGAAGGAAACGGCAAAGTAGCCGAGCGCAATCGGAATGCCGTTTCGTATCCCCCGAAAGAACCATTGACGCTTTGTTTCCATGATGCCTTGCTCCCTTCTGCTGATAAGGCACCGGCAGAGCTTCTGCGCCCCTGCGTGCATCCGTACTGCCCTGCCGAGCATTGAAGCTATTTTCCGGAGAAAAATTCTTTTTCCAGCATTTCCGCAGCAGCGCTGAGACTGTCACAAACGTAGTCCGCGAGCGTTTCCCGGAGTTCCTCCGTAGCGGGCTCCATATCCGGGATCATACAGGTTCGGCAGCCTGCCGCCCGCCCTGCAGCGAGACCTGCGGGGCTGTCCTCGAAGACGATACAGTCCTGCGGCGGTACACCGAGCAGCGAAGCGGCATGAAGGAAGATCTCCGGATCGGGCTTGTTGTGTGTAACTTCATCTCCGCAGACGGAGGCATCCACATAGGGGAGAAGCCCCGCCATTTCCCAGCGCGGCGCCGCCTCCTGCCGGACGGTGCCGGTAGCGAGCGCGATTTTCAGCCCCTTTTCCCTCAGGTAATCGAGGAAAACGAAGAGCCCCGGCTTCGTCGGGACGCCTTCTGCGGCGATCCGTTCCTCTACATAGTTCTGCCGGAGCGCCCGTGTGCCTTCATAGTCGGCATCCGCGCCGAACCATTTCCGGAAGGTCACGCCGTTCTCGTGCACGCCCTTCCCGTGAAAGAAGAGCACCTGCTCGTAGCGAAGCGGGTAATGAAGCTCCCGTGCGGCGCGGAGCCAGCCGTCCATGAAGAGCCGCTCGGTATCGAGCAGCGTACCGTCCACATCCAATAATACTCCCTTTAACATCTTTCCCCCTGCGCCGCCCTGCTTCCTTTATCGTAACGATTTGGCAGATATCTTCCTTCACAATTCGCGGAAATTCCATTTCTGATTCATATTCATAGCAATTTTCCCTAGTGTAGCATCGGAGACGCGGCAAGACAAGGGGCGGGGATGTGTAACATCGCGAAAGTGCGAATACCTGTCAGCGAGGCGAGAGCCTCGAAGAAGCGGAGCAGCGTTCCCTGTTTCGTGACGGATTCTTCCTGCCTCGCCCCGATCCTCCACAGAAGCGGTTTCGTCGGGGAGGGACTGCGGCTTGCAGAGGGACTTCGCATCCGCTGCTATGAGCTCGAAAAGGAATGAAGCATCCTCTGTATGACAGCGTCCGAAAGCAGGGACGCTGTATTTTTTACTGCCCCCGACTGCAGGGCGGGGGAGTCTGGCGGCTTAGAGCAATTCAAGGCAATCGCCTGCGATTTCTTGCAGGGCTTATCCTGCGCTGCATCTCTGGCGGAGCGTTTGGAACGGTTCGGAAGCATCGCCTGCGGAAGCTGCGGCAATGCTTCCGGCCGCGGGTCAGCGAAGCCTGCTGCCTTTCCCCGGCTGCGGATGCAGACATAGTAGAAAAGGTAAGGCTCCCGGAAGGGCTGTAAGAACAGGCCGGACTCGGCGGCAGCGCTCCGAGGGAGGAGCGCAGCGCACTGTCCCTGCGCGGCGAGCGCCAGCGCGGAGACGGCTTCATTGCACTCCGCGTAGATCTCGGGCAGCAGCTTTTGCTGGGACAGCGCACGGTTCCCGAGCTCCCGGAGGAAGCTCCGGCGTTCGGGCAGGACGAGGGGGAGCGAGAGAGGATCGCAGCCGGGGCGGCAGACGAGGAGCAGCTCGTCCCGGAAGAGCGGCGTACAGCAGTAAAAATCCTCCTGCTGATAGATATCCGGGATCAGCGCGAGATCGACGCGCCCCTGATCCAGTGCTTCCCGGAGCTTTCCCGTATCGGCATGCAGGAGTCGGAAGGGCACGGCGGGGAAGTCCCGCAGCAGACGCGGATAAATCTCTGTGCAGAAGCGGCGGTATAAGCTGGGAGCAACTGCGATCCGCAGCTGCTCCGGGCGTCCTTTTTTCGTAAGCGCGGAGAGGCTCTGCTGTGCCTTTTCCTCGATCCGCAGGATTTCGCGCGCACCGTTCAGATAGATCTTCCCGGCATCGGTCAGAACCATCCGCCGATGCTCCTTCCGGAAGAGAGGCGGGAGCCCGTCCTCCTCACGGAGCCGCCGGAGCTGCTGGGAGAGGGCGGACTGGGTGACGAAGCTGCGCTCCGCGGCGGCGGAGAGGCTGCCGGTCTCTGCGATGGCGATAACATATTCGAGCGATGCGGTATCCATGCTTCAGCCTCCGAACTCCCGGATGATGCCCCGGGAAAGCTTGTTGTAGTAGATATCCATGCCGCTTTCGGCGGCATTTCGGAGAACGAGGAAAATGAAGTAACGCTCTGCCGGGGAGAGGATACGCTCTTTCTGATAGAAGATGCCGATGAAGGTCTGGACGGGCGGCCAGAGCGAGAAGTAGACGCGGTTCTCATGCGGCTTACAGAAGGAACGGGGAATCAGTCCGACCCCGATGCCGGTCTTCAGGAGCTCGTTTACGAGAAGAGCGTTGTTTCCTGTATAAATGACAGTCGGGCTGAAGTGAAAGCGGCTCATATAGCTCTCGATAACCCTTGCATTGGTTGTTTCTGCGCCCCACATCACGAAGGGAGCATCTGAAAAGCGCTGCAGCTCTGTGGTCGGAAAGAGCGTCGCGGAGTCGTCGCTCCCGGAAGCGGCGGGGTGGGAGAGCGGGACGGAGAGACAGAGCTCCTCGTAGCTGCTGGAGGCGAAGCAGAGATGTGTTTCGTCTTCGGAGGTCAGCGTGCCGAGCGAGAGATCCAGCTCCCCGCGGCGGATCGCCTCCTTCATTTCCCGCATATAGCACTCCCGGAGATGAAGCTGGACATGGGGGAAACGCTCCGTGAAGGAGGGGAAGATCTCGCTGAAAACCCGCGAGCCCCGGTAGGGCGTGACGCCGATCGTGAGGATCTGCTGCGGCGCCGCGCCGAGACGGAAAATGGAGGCATAGCTGCGCTGGCGTACGTTCAGGATCTCCCGGCAGGCGGAGAGGTAGATCCTGCCCGCCTCGGTCGGGAGCAGCGGACTGCTTCGGATGAAGAGCTGCTGTCCGAGCTGCCGCTCCGTGAGCGAAAGAAATTTGGAGAGCGCAGGCTGGGAGAGCCCCAGCGCTCTGGCGGCGGCCGAGATACTTCGCTGCTCCTCCAGCGCGAGGAGATAATGGCAGGCTTTGACGTCCATACGAGTCCTTTCCGAGTTATGATCGTACAAGTTTCTGCATCACTTGGCTGTTCCGCAGTTTTGCGTTTGCCCGGATTCCCTCCCTCTCATACTTGATGGGCTCGGTGGGTTCGGAGCTGTCGGACAGCAATATGAGACATAACTTTCACTTAAAATTCAGATAACTATTTCGCGATTGATAAGCGCGCGACGGCGGTCTAGAATGGAAAGCATAGAGAATATATGGCTAAATTATTCCGTTTAAAATCAAATATATTCTGAATTTTACACGAAGTCTTTCGAAAAGAAAAGAGATAGGGAGAAAGAAAACAGGTGAATCGGAAATAACTATTTCTTATGTGTGTGCATAAGGACGCAAGCATAAAAGGAGAGGACTATGAAAAAAAGACTGGCAGCAGTATTGACGATGGCAGCGATGGCGCTCGGGATGCTGAGCGGCTGCGGAGCAGGAAGCAGCGGCGCGGCAGCGTCGGCAGCGGAACCGACAGCTGCGGCAGCCGCAGACACGAAGGCAGCGGAACCGACGGCATCGGCGGGAGAAGAGACGGCTTCGGCAGATGTCTCTTCGGTATGGCCGGACGGAACAACGGTTTATATAGACGTCCCGGCGAAGGCAGGCGGCGGAACCGACCTCTATACCCGCTATCTCACGCAGGCGCTCGGAGAGGTTTGCCCGAAGGTGAACTTCGTCGTGACCAATTACGATACCGAGGAGGTCGGGATGCAGCATGCGAAGAACGCGAAGGCGGACGGCAGGACCCTGCTCACCTGCCACGGCGGCGCAGCCATCAAGAAGCTGACCGGTGCCTCCGGCGTGTCCATCCGGGACGATATGAGAGCGGTGGGGCTGCTGAATCAGGGTGGGCCGCAGGCGATCATCGCGAATCCCGGCGCACCGTACAAGAACTTCTCCGAGCTTGCGGAGTATATCAAGGCGCATCCGGGCGAGCTGACGGTGGGCTGCTCCCTCGGCGGCACGACGCAGATCCTCTTCACCTCCTTCATGCAGGCGCTGCTGGGAGAGCCGTCTCTCGTAAACTATGTGCAGTGCTCCTCCGAGGCGGACAAGCTGACCAATGTCGCCTCCAATGCGATCAACATCGCGAACTGCTCGATCCCGAATGCGAAGGACTATGATAAGGACGGCAAGCTCACGGTGCTGGGCACGATCGGGCCGAAGGCCTCCAATCTCGAATCCATGGGTAAGCTGCTCGGGACGGAGCTGGATGCGAAGTTTGCTTCTACGGTAGAGCAGGGGATCGATACGACATGGGACTCCAATTACTATGTCCTTGCGCCGGCAGGCGTTTCCGACGAGGCTGCCGCTGCAATCAACGCGGCAATCGTCGCGGCAGAGACGCAGAGCTCCTATATAGACGGCATGAACAAGATGGCGACCTTCAACACCCCGGCAGAGCTTGCTGCGGCACAGGATGCGCTCAATGCGGAGTGGGAGAAGCTGGATGCGCTGGTCGGCTCCATGGGACTGAAGAAGTGAGATTTTGTCGGACTGTCCGGCGCGCGCCCGGCTCCTGTGAGCCGGGCATTATGCTTTCCGCCTCCTCGCGGTCCTCTGCGTAACTTCATTAGATTATTACGATCATTACGGGTATGATAAGGACGGAAAAATGATGAAAAAGCTGAATCGAACCTATGTCTGCGGGATCTTCATGCTGGCGCTTTCCCTGTGGATCGGCTATGAGAGCACACGGATTCCTACAATGCTTGTTTCGAATGAGCCGGGGCCGCGGCTCTTCCCCTGTATTTCTGCAATCGGCATTGCCCTCTTTTCCATTCTCTCGATGCTCTTCGACGGGAGGCAGGAGAAGAGCGAGCCCTATCTGGACAGAAACGGTTTTCTCCGTCTGTTCCTGATCATCGCGGAATGTCTGCTTTTTGCGCTGCTGATGCGCCTGATCGGCTTCTGGCTGACCTCGATGCTGGGACTTCTCCTCTTCATCTGGACACTGAAGGGCGAGAAGCGGCTGAATCTGCCGTTTTGCATCGTGTTCTGTATCCTGCTGGGCAGCAGCTGCTACTTCGGCTTCACCAGAGGCTTCCATATCCCGCTTCCGGCAGGGACGGTCTGGGAAAGTCTCGGCATTCCGATGCCGTAGGGAAAGGAGGAAATAAATATGGCGGATTATCTGAGCGCGCTGGGCGTACTGCTGCAGCCGATAAACTTCATCATGATGTATCTCTGCTCGCTGATCGGCGCAGTTCTGGGCGCGATCCCGGGACTCTCCGGAGGACTGGGTATCACGCTGATTCTGCCCATGACCTTCGCGATGAGCACGGAGCTCAGCTTCTCCATGCTGGTCGGCATGTATGTCGGCGGCGTTTCCGGCTCCTTCATCGCGGCGGTGCTGGTCGGTATCCCGGGCTCCGCAGCATCGATTGCGACCTGTTATGACGGTTATCCGATGACGAAGAAGGGGCAGGCGGCGAAGGCGCTCTCCATTGGCATCACAGGCTCCTTCCTCGGGACGCTGGTTTCGATTCTTGTGGCGACGCTCTGCTCGACCTATATCGCGAATGTGGCGCTGCTGCTGGGGCCATGGGAGTATTTCAGCCTCTGCCTGATGGCGATCACGATGGTGGTCGGTCTCTCGAACGGCTCGGTTTTTAAGGGCATGATCGCAGCGTTTCTGGGGCTCTGGTTCTCCTCGGTCGGGACGGATATGGTCACGAACCAGATGCGTTTCACCTTCGACAACTATAATCTCTTCGGCGGCATAAATGTCGTTTGTCTCCTGATGGGAACCTTCGCCCTGCAGCAGGTGGCGACCGGCTATGCCAAGGGGCAGCAGGAGATGCCGAAGGCTTCGGAGGAGGGGCTCTCCGGACTCGGCATCGGTTTCCGGGATCTCGCGGAGAACGGAAAGGTCATCCTTTCCTCGCTCCTGATCGGGCTCTGGATCGGCTTCCTGCCGGGAATGGGCTCCGGTATCTCGAATATCATCGCCTATGGACAGGCGAAGAAAATGTCGAAGCATCCGGAGCTCTTCGGTACGGGTGTGGAGGAAGGCGTGTGGGCGACGGAGGTCGCGAACAACGCAGGCGTCGGTGGCGCCATCATTCCGATGCTCTCTCTGGGCATCCCGGGAGACGCGACGACGGTGCTCCTGATGTCGGCAATGACGATTCATGGGTTACAGCCCGGGCCGATGTTTATCCGGACGAATCCGGTGCTCGCGAATCTGATCTTCGCGACCGTACTGCTCTCCGCGATCCTCGTATTTGTCACCGAGCTCTTCACGAAGAAGTGGTTCCCGCTGCTTCTGAAGGCGCCGTACCACTATCTCTACAGTGCCATTCTCGTGGTCGCGTTCATGGGAGCGTTCTCCTCCACAACCTCGATGTTCAGCGTCTATCTGGTGCTGTTCTTCGGGCTGGTGGGCATTATCATGGATTATTTCGGACTGCCGATGACGCCGCTGATGCTTGCTTTCATCTTGGGCGGTAAAATCGAGAGCTATTTTCGGATGGGGGTCTCCTATGGCAAGGGTGACTACTCGCTCTTCTTCACGAGACCGATCTCGCTGGTTTTCATCGCAGTGACCGTTTACAGCCTCTTCGGCCCGATGCTCCGGAAGCTCTGGAGAGCGCGCAGGCGGACGGCATAGCCGAGGCTGTCGGAGGAGCTGCACTGGATACAACAGGATACAATAACCCCACATGCCGTTTTCCCGTCAAATGCCGTTCGTGCAGGCATGCCCCTGCATTCGGCCGCTTGCGGGGAGACCTGTACAGTGAGGTGCGGTAGGAGGAGAAGCAAAATGCTGAGTGAAGAGAGAAAGAGGGAGCTGATTGCGTCGCTGCGCGGACACAGCGTCGCGGAGGAGCATATTACGGAGGAGTACAAAAAGAACCTGGAGCTTTCGGAGCGGGAGGAATATACGCTCTGCCCTGACAGCGTCCCGATGAAGGTCTATGTCTTCTTCGCGAAAAACCGTGAGCCGGATTGTCGGGTGCATATCAATGTCCACGGCGGCGGCTTCGTGCGTCCGCATGCGCTCCGGGATGAGATCTGGTCGAGCAGGCTGGCGTCTGCGATCGAGGGCATTACTGTGGATCTGGATTACAGCCTCGCGCCGGAGTACCCCTACCCGACGGCGGTGGAGCAGTGCTGCGCGGCGGTGAAGTGGGTATTTTCGAAACTGGCGGACTGGAATGCCGATCCGAGGCGGGTTTCCATGGGCGGCTACAGCGCCGGGGCGAATCTCACTGCGGCTACGGCGATTCGTCTGAATGAGACGAAGACGCACCGGCTCTGTCTTCAGGTGCTGGGCTACGGCTGCTTCGACATGGCGACAGACCCGGCGGACAAGCCGAACGCGGCGGAAAACCTGATTCCGGTGGAGCGGGGGCGGATGTTTAATGAGTGCTACACGGAGTTCGATCCGGAGAAGCTGTCCTCCCCCTATTGCAGCCCGCTGCTGGCGGCGGATCAGCAGCTCCGGGGACTGCCGGAGGCACTGATCCTCACCGCGGGGACGGACAATTTCCGCTTCGAGGACGGGGACTACGCGATCCGTCTGCTTCGGAATGGGGTCAAGGTTACGATGCAGGAATACCTCCATTCGAGCCACGGCTTCATTATTCATTGCAGCGGGGAATGGGAGAGCGCGCAGCAGAGAATCATCGATACAATCCGCGCGGCAGAGCTTTGACACAGCCCCCGAGCAGAGCTCGGGGGAGCCACGCGGTTTATCGCAGGGCCTGCCCCTGCGATGCCCCTCTGGCGAAGAGCTTAGAGCGGTTCAATGCAATCGTCTGCGAAAGGGCAGGGAGAAGGGACAAAAGATGAGGACAGTGATAGAACCCGGAAAGGCGAGAAAGAGCATCAATTTTCTGGACAGCATCGTGTATTCCACCGTGCGGAATCTCGCGGGGGAGACGCTTCCGCTCGAGATGTCGATCATGCTGCAGAATGGCAACAGCGAGATGTTCTTCGCGGCAGGCATTCACGATGAGGAGGACAAGCACCCGAAGCCGGCGATTCTCTGGATTCCCGGCGGCGGCTACCGGGGCTGTGACAAAAATCTGATGACTGCGGAAATGGCGTTTCTGGCGGATGCGGGCTTCGTCGTCGCCTCCATCTACTATCGGAGCTCTGCAGAGGGGCATATGCCGGCGCAGATCGTCGATGTGAAGACGGCGATCCGTTTCCTGCGGGCGCATGCTGCGGAATATGAGATCGATCCGGAGCAGATCGGGGTGATCGGCCGTTCTGCGGGCGGACAGCTCGCAGCGCTCGCCGGAATGAATGTTGACCGCTGGCACGCGGGCGAATGGCTCTCGGAACCCGATACGGTGCAGGCGTGCATCGATATGTTCGGGCCGGTGGACATCGCCGGGCTTCTCAGGGAGGAGGAACGGCGGCAGCAGGCAGATCCCGAAAATTACCGCTGGGCTTCCGTCGCGGAGTCTCACGGCGGTGCAGTGCTGGGCGGCGCATATGGTGCGGATATGCTCGAGCGGGCGAGGGAGGTCAGCGCGAATACCTACATCAGCGGGCGTATGTCGCCGATCATGATCCTGCACGGCGACATCGACAGTCTGGTGCCCGCATCAATCAGCGAGTGCTTCTACCAGTCGATCGTGGACAGCGGCTTCGGCGACCGTGCCGAGCTCTATATTCTCCACAATGCCGGACACGGCACCAAGGACTTCTTCCAGCCGTCCGTGAAGGAGCTGATGCTCCGCTTCTTTCGGGAGAAGCTGGGAGAATAGGGCTTCCTGAGACGACGAAACGTCATTTCCCGGAGCTCCCCCTGACTACAGTCAGGGGGAGCTCCGGGAAATGAGATATGAGAAAAACACATTAAAGTTTTGAATATTTACGGGATCCAAACGCCGCTTGCATCTACCTTATAGCCGTCCGGTGTGGTAGTGTTCTGGAGCAATGCCCCCTTCGTGCCGTCGGAAACAGCATTGAAGTAGTAATACTTCCCGTCGATCAGCTTCCAGCCGGTATACATCGTACCCTGTTTTCCGTCCTTGCTGCTGCCGTCATCGAGAAAGTACCATCTGCCGTCGGCATCCCGGAACCAGCCTGTTGCCATCCAGCCTTCCTCATTGAAACGGAACCATCCGGATTCGTTGACGTACGGATTGTAGACGAACGCCCATTCGCCCCTGTACTTCGGGCCGCTTCCATCCTCCTTCATGAAGGTCCATCTGCCGTCGGCATTTGGAGACCATGAGCCGCTGCGGTCGCCGTTTCCTGTGCCGGAGGAAATGCTTCTGACCGCACGGCGGCCGGACATACTGTGACCGCTGCCGCCGTTGTGATGTTTGCTGCCGCCATTTTCATTTGCTTTGTCATTTCCGACAGAGAGCAGCTTCGTCATGCCGTTGCTTACAGCCTCTTCCAGATCCTCGTCAGAGGAGGAGTGTGCAACATAGAGTATTCTCTCTCCTTTGGCGATTGTCCACCGGTCTGTCTCGGAATCCCAGTAAGAGAGGCTCCTCTGATCGAGATGTACCGTTACTTCTGTAGATTCGCCCGGCTGGAGCTCCTCGGTTCTGAAGAAGCCTGCCAGCGCATACTGTGCCATTTGGACACCGTCGGGAACAACGGCCTTTCCGAGGTAGAGCTGGGCAACATCTGCTCCGGGTGTTTCACCGGTATTTGTGATTGTGAAGCTTGCGTCATAGCCTGTCTCCTCGCCGTCTTCCGGAGCTGCTTTTACAGAAAGATCGGAATAGGCGAAACTCGTGTAGGAAAGCCCGTAACCAAAGTCATAGAGTGGCTTGACCTTCTGTGTGATGCCCTTGGAGACCAGCGTCTCATCGATACCGCTTGCATCGTACCACTTATAGCCATTGAGTATGCCCTCATAGTAATCGTAGGAGCCGCCGCTCTTATCATTGCCCTCATCCATGCTGGGAGGCCCGCCTGCACCGAAGTTTGGCATGACCATTTCTCCGACTTCCTGCGTCTTGAAGATTTCCTCTGTGATGGTATCTGCCGTCTCATTGTCATCCGCCGGGATTGTGAAGGCGAGCTTACCGCTCGGGTTTATTTCTCCGGTCAGGAGCCTTGCGGTAGCAATGCCGCCACGCTGCCCCGGATAGTACATTTCGAGAACGGCATCAACCTTGTTAATCCAGTTCTTCATGGTGACAGCGGTCGGGTTATTGAGAACCACGACTACCTTGTTTCCGTTATCATGCGCTTTTTTTGCAACATCCCTGATGAGCTTTTCCTGCGTCTTATCAAGTGCCAGAGAGGAGGCGGCACGGGTCTTTCCCAAGTCCACGCTCTTGCGATATGCGAAGACAATAGATACGTCGCAGCTTTCCGCAGCATCGAGGGCATCCTGATAGTCCTTTTCTTTCTGACTCGGTGTTATCCAGGAGAGCGTGAGCTGCATGTCCTTATCCATGCCGGTGTCCTTCGAGGTGAAGGCAACGCCTCTGAGCTCGACCTTATAGAACTGATCTTTTTCCAGCTTTGCTGTGATGGAGCTCAGCAGCGTGCCGGTCTCCCCGGTTACTTCGTTGGTGCCTTGTGTGCCCTGATTCAAATTGCTGATGCTGAAAGAGCCGATATCCTTGCCGCGCAGCGTCTTGACAGAGCCGCTGATGCTGCCGCCGATTCCTCCGAGAATCAGGCTGTACTCGCCGGTCTCTGGTGCCTGCAGGTAGGTCGTCCAGGTGTAGGCTGCACCGGAATCCTTGGCGAAAGAGCTTGCGTCTGCCACGCTTACGTTTTCCCCGAAATACTTCTCAATCTTTTCTGGATCAGAGACATAGTAACGGTTCGGTTTTCCGTCAATGCTGCCAGTCGTGAAGTTGATTTCGGCATCAGTTCCCGCGTACTCACCGAGCTCGTGCCCCTCCATCAGGGTCTTCTTGACCTCTCCGGATGCATGCCCCTGCCCCTGGAAGAAATCCATACCGCCGACAGCAGACTCTGCACCGTAGGTTCTGGTGACACCATGTCCTGCCTTGAGAAGCGCATCGGTTTCCGGAGAAATGTCTTCGTCATCTTCCGAATCAATATCTGAGGGAGTTGCCTTCTTCATGATGTTAGAGCTGCTTGCCTTTTTCCTGGTGTTGGAATCGCTTGCCTTCTGCCCGATCTCGGAGGAGGAAGCGGTATAGAGATACTGGATCGGGATAATGCTGCCAAGGGCATCGAGACCGATTGCGCCTGTTACATTACCGTGTATTTCTTCCAAGGCCGCGTATGGGCTGACCATCTCACTGCGGGTACCGTTCGATGCTTCTCCGCCGATACCGGACTGGAGATGCATCCCGTTTCTTCCGATGACAGCGACGGATATATCATCTGTGAGCGGCAGAGTGTTGTCTTCGTTTTTCAGCAGAACGCCGCCCTTCTCTGCGATCTCCTGTGAAAATGCATTGTTTTCTTCACGCACTGCCTCCAGATTAGCTCTGGCTTCATCCTCATCCTGATAGAGCCGGATTACCTCCGGAGGGGTGGGGTCTGCCAGTGCTTTCCCGTCTTCTATCTCGACGAGACCGAGGTAACCCGCCTTTCCGTAGGCGGTCAGGATATGGGCCAGCGCGTCATTCACGAGTTTCTTTGTCTCTGTGCTGCTGATCTTGCCTTGCCGGACTGCTTTTTCCAGGCTTTCTTTCGAATTATTGCTGAGAGAGGGCATTTCGATGTCGGTGCCCTTTCGGAGCGTCATGCCGTCATTCCCGCCCCAGTCTGTGATGGTGAAGCCCTGAAAGCCCCAGTCCTTCCGCAGAATGTCATTTTGCAGCTCGCTATGCGCAGAGGCGAAGACACCGTTGATCTTGTTATAGGCAGACATCATACCGAGGATACTGCCCTTCGTTACTGCCGCTTCAAACCCCGGGAGATAGGTTTCCCGGAGTGCCTGCTCGGATACCTTGACATCGGTCTTGGTTCCTGGGCTTGCATTGATCGCGAATGCTGCATAATGCTTGCCGACTGCCATGACATGCTGATCCTGGATGCCCTTGACAAGCTCGGGAGCGAGCTGAGAAAGCAGATAGGGGTCTTCTCCCATCTGATCCTTGCCGCGTCCGAAGTATGGGCTTCTCAGGATATCGAGCTGTGCGCCGAGCTGCATATTGCCGCCGATCGCCCGGTTTTCGCTGCCGTGGATTTTACCGTACTTATAGGCAAGGGACTTGTCCCATGTTGCGGCGAGCATCTGCTCCTGCGGCGGATTGGTTGTCTCATGCAGAGAGAGTACGCCTGCTGGTCCGTCGTACATCTTGGTTTGTGGGATGCCGAGCCGAGGCACGCCATTCAGGAAGCCTGCGTTTCCTTCTTTGCCGGTACCCTGTCCGCCGAGGAAGGAAAACTTTTCATCCTCTGTCATAGTGTTCAGCAGCGCGTCTATGGTTTCCGACAGCTCCTCGTCGCCCAGCTCCTTTTCCAGTGCTTCCTGCGGGTAGACCTCAGGAAAGTCGACAGGACTTGCCTGTGGCGTTGCAAGTGCGGCAATCGTGTCTGCAGCCGGCAGATTGCCGATCGACATTGCCAGTGAGAGGGATATGCCGATCATCCTTTTTACAGCTTTTTTCATTGTGCAAACCTCCTTCTGTTTTTTGCGATTTTCTTATAAACAGTGAGATTATTCTATGTTTCACTGTGTAAGATTTCAAGAAATCTGCACGAATGGTCGTTAGAACGACATGAAATGTAAAAAATCGCACAATGTTTCATCTATGCCATTGTGAAAGGGCGAGCGATGCCATAGCAAAAAAAACACCTCCCTAAAGGGAGGTTATGATGGAATCAGACTACAACGCGTACTGTGAAATAACCATTGTCCATGGAGAAGCGAATATCTCCGTCATACTTCCGTATAAGATCTCGGACGATTCGGAGCCCGAAGCCGTGGAAGCGGCTATCCTTCTTCGTGGTGTAAAGTGCGGGATTCCGCTCCAGCACATTCGTAGAGACCTTGTTTCGCAGGATCAGCTGCAGAATGCTGTGGGCGGCGGACATATCGATCTGGATTTCTCGGTTCTCTGCGGGCTCCAGACGTTCCGCTTCAAGGGCATTGTCTATGAGACAGGAGAGAATCATACAGAGATCATCATCGGAAACCGCGAGCTCTGTATGGAGCAGCGTCCGTGTGACGACTTGAATCCCGTCGACCCGCGCTTCGCGCATCTTTTCAGAAAGCAGTACATTAACCTGATGATTTCCGGTGGAAAGCAGCTCGTTGTGAGATAGCTCCTCTCCGATATATTTGTCGAGTGCAGCTTCCAGCACCGCATAATGCTGCTTCTCCAGCAGTCTCCGCCAATGTCGGCAGACGTTTCGGAACTGGTGACGTATATAGTGGCATTGTTCGACCAGCCCGCGGTTCAGCCGCTGCTCCCGGAGCTCCATTTCCCGCTTCTGGGCAGTGATGCCCATCCGAATGATCTGCTGGTGCTCCTGTACCGTCATCATTACGAGATAGAAAAACAGGTAGTTCATAAAGAAATGACAGACTGATACTAACAGGAGTGCGGGATTATGCAATGCTCCAGCGGCGGCGAGCTGCTGCCAGAGACTGAAGGACAGGAAGGCAATCAGCGGGGAGACGAGGAGGATGAGATACTGGGATCCCGTGAGGAAGCTAAGCTCTGAAATACTGTGGTGTATCATCAGAATGCTGGTCAGCAGCAGGAGAGGGATGGCAAGCAGCATTGCCCAATGGAAGGGCAGGAGCTGTTCTGTGAAAACCCGTACAGTAATGACAGAGTTAATCAGGAAGAGAATGTAGGGGAATGAGAGGCGCAGGGATTGCGGCGCGAAGAGCAGTACCCATAGAAGCGATGCTGTAAACATTCCGAACAGGAAGACCCAGTAAGAAATGCGGGAGAGCGCCGGGAGCGTCGTCAGGTAAAAGATACCGCTCATGCTGAGAGAAGCATAGACCACGGTGCGGATGAGTCCTCGTGTGCGGGTACTGCGGCAGGGCAGGACGTAAAAAAGGGTTAAGAGCAGAAAAAGGTATTTTGAAACAGGTTCCAGAAAGCGCAGCATTTCCATCTCCTTTCAGACTCCGGCCCATTCCATGAATTCCATCTTGACTACCCCGGTTCTGCCGCGGCTGATCGGGATGCGGCTGCCGTCCGAAAGAGACAGCTCCTGCCGGTCTATCCGGTGGATGCAGCGGTAGTTTACCAGATAGCTTCGGTGAACCTTAAGGAAGCCGAGCGGCAGCAACGTATCCTCCATTTCCCGGAAAGGAAGGCGGATGTTCAGCTCCTCCTGCCTGAGCCGGAGATGGCTGTACCGGAGCTGCGCTTCGACATAGAGAATATCCTTCAGCGGCAGCGTGAACACCCTGCCGCTCGCGGGTTCCCGCAATGTGAGCTGATGGAAACGCTGCCTGCGGAGACGCTGCAGGATCTCCCTTGCAACAGCGGGAAGCTCCTCATGAACGTGGTTTTTTCGCAGAAAGTTGAAGGGCTGTACCGCGAAGGACTGGAAGACCAGTTCCTCCTTGGAAGAGATGAAGATCACCAGTGTCTCGGCCTCTCGGGCGCGGAGCTGCCGACAGAGCTCAAAGCCATCCACGCCGGGCATAACGATATCGAGAAACAGTACGTCATACTGCTTCCCGGAGAGAATCGTGTCCAGCAGTCGACTGCTGTCATTGAACGGTTCTATGGAGAACTGTCCCCTTGCACTCCCGATATTACGAAATACCGTTTGGATTTCTTCCGAAAGATATTCCAGATAGGGGCGCTCATCCTCACAGATTGCGAAATGAAACATAGATACGGTGACCTCCGATGCGGGATATTTTAATATACATCGATGATTTTGCGAACAGCAGGAACCCTTTGTGAGCGGTAGCACCCATACGCAAACAGGAGCATCACAGTCCAGCCGGCGGCGCAGGCATATGCCTCGCCGTTGATGCCGAGTCGCGGGACGAGCAGATAGACAAAGAGCGTCCGCACGGAGATCTGGAGCAGGGTCGAGAGGAGCGTGACCGTCATGCGGTTCATCCCGCGGAAGTAACCCTGCATTCCGTTCGTGAGACAGGGGTAAATGAGGAGGAGCGCTTTGACCGAGAGGTAGGATACGCCGATCCGGAACATCTCTTCGCCGCCGGATTTGGGGACGAAGATCCGCATCAGCGGCGCGCGGAAGAGGAGGATCAGGGAGGCGGCGATAGGATAACAGAGCAGACCGAGGAGCAGACCCTTTCGTAGCGTTTCCTGCGTCCGTGAGAGCTTCCCCGCGCCCCGGTTCTGTGCGGTGCAGGTCATCATTCCATGGGAGATGGTCTGCGCCGGGATCCTGCCGTAGTCGTCGATCTTCGCCGCCGCATTGAAAGCGGCAATGACGGAGATGCCCTGCGTGTTGACGACCGACTGGATCAGCAGCTTGCCGATCGGCTGGCAGGACTGCTGCAGGGCGGTGAGCATCCCGCTCGAGAGGATGCGCCGAAGCATGGCATGATCCAGACGGAACTCTCCCCGCCGGAGCCGGAGCGCGGGGACATGCCGATAGACATAGATGAAGCAGAGCAGCGCGGAGACCGCCTCGGAGATAACCGTCGCCAGCGCCGCGCCGAAGACGCCGAGGGAGAGCGGGAAAATGAAGAGCACGTCCAGTGCCGCGTTCAGCAGGGAGCTCAGGGCGACGAAAAGGACGGGCGAGCGGGAATCGCCGACCGCCCGGAGCGCGCCGGAGAGAATATTGTACTGGAAAGTGAAGAAGCTGCCGACGAAGAGCAGCCGGAGATAGAGCACAGCGCTGGAGAGGATGTCCCCGGGGACGTGCAGCACGCGGAGGATGGGATTAGCCAGCAGGAGACCCGGTGCGAGGAGCAGGATCGAGGCGACGCTCCCGAAGAGCAGCGTCGTGGAGAGCGCCCGCTTCAGCTTCTCCATATCACCCGCGCCGTAGTATCTGCTCATATGAACCGAGGCACCGATGCCGATGCCCGAGATCCCCTGTACGAGGAGCGTCGCGACCGGATCGGAGACGCTCACCGCGGAGAGCGCTGCGATACCGACTCCCTTGCTGACGAGCGCCGCGTCCACGACATTGTAGGTGAGCTGCAGGATGTTCCCGAAAATCAGCGGGACAGAATAAGCGAGCAGATGCCGGTAGATGGAGTCCTCTGCCATATTTCGCATAAGCATGCCTCCTTCCTTGGACGCGCCGGGGGAGCGTCGGGCCGTGCAGAGAAACGCTGACTGCCCGCCGGATGTCGGACGATCCTTCTGCATGGTCCTTTCAATCGCTTATTTCGGCGGTGCAGCGATCAGCTTGCAGATCGGATTCCCTCTCGCAGAGAACTTCTCCTCGTATTCTGTCATCACATTTCCCTCGTTCAGGACGGGGTCGCGGTGCAGATCGCGGCTCACGGCGAGGAGCGTCCAGCCGGCGGCAGGGATGCTCTCGAGGGAGTAGTCGAAGAGACCGGTATTGTCCGTCTTGAACTCGAGTGTGCCGTCCTTTCGAAGGAATTTCGTATAGCAGTCCAGAAAGACCTGGCTGGTCAGCCTGCGATTCGCCTGCCGCGCCTTCGGCCAGGGGTCGGAGAAATTCAGATACAGCTTCGAGACCTCATTCTCCGCGAAGTGCTCCGGCAGCAGTCGGGCATCAAGGGAAAGATAGCGCAGATTCTCGAGGCGGCAGCCTGCTGCTTCCGCCGATTCCCGCTTCCGGAGCGCCTTCATCAGGACGGTGTCGTAGCGCTCAATCCCGACGTAGTTCCGCTCCGGGTGCAGCACCGCAAGCTGCGTGATAAACTGTCCCTTCCCCATCCCGATCTCGAGATGGATCGGCTGCGGCTTCGGGAAGAGCTCCCGATTCCAGACGCCCCGGTACCGTTCGGAGCGGTGTACCACATAGGGGGAATCCGCGACGAAGTCCTCGGAGCCGGTGATGTGACGCAAACGCATAGCAGTTCCTCTTATCATTCCTCAAAATTATTTTATCGTTATTATATAGGATCGTAAGGAATTTGTCAGCCGGAAGATAAAATAATATGATATACTTTAAGCTTCAAAAACGGCAGACAGCTTCGGATAGGAGGGAGGCTCCCGGCAGAGCGGCGGGTTCCGTATCCGGCAGGGAAGAAGATCGGAATATATATGAGAAAACACGGCGTATACAGAGCGCGGAAAACAGGAAATACGATTGGGAGACGGGGCGCTGCGGCGCTGCTGGCGCTTTCGCTTCTCGTACTGAACGGCTGCGAGCGACAGGTGGGAAGTGCGGCTTACAGCGGCACGGAGAGCGGGAGCGGGGAGCAGATCGCCCTCACGACGGCGGCGGAATCCGACTCGATACAGGGCGTCGGGGACTTCGGTGTGAACCCGAATGTGCTTCCGTCCATCGACGGCGTAACGATCGATGCCAATGCCGAGGCACTGGCTCCGGTGAATCTGACCGTCGGCGTCATCAATTCCGTCGTGGCAGAGCTGCAGCAGCGCCTGATGGATCTCGGCTATATGGACAATGATGAGCCGACGACTTATTACGGCGCGGCGACCTCCAGAGCGATCACCCTCTTCCAGCGGCAGAAGGGCATGAAGCAGGACGGCATCACGGGCGTGGAGACCTGGGACGCGCTGATGGCGGCGGATGCCCCGCATTACGCCGTGAAGCTGGGCTTCCAGGGAGATGATATCACCAATATCCAGTACCGGCTCTATAACCTTGGCTACCTGACGGAGGCACGGCAGATCAGCGGCACCTTTGACGAAGCGACGGATACCGCGGTGCGGAAGCTGCAGGAGATTAACGGGCTGAAGGTTGACGGCACGGTGGGCGTAACGACGAACGATCTGCTCTATTCCGATGAGGTCAAGGCGAATGTCATCGCACTCGGTGAGCAGAGCGATATCGTGAAGAAGTATCAGCAGCGCCTGATCCAGCTCGGCTATCTCTCCGGTGAGGCGGATGGCAGCTTCGGGACGGGGACGCAGAACGCGATCCGCGCCTTCCAGTCCCGGAACAACCAGATCGTCGACGGCTATCTGGGACCGGATACGAGGGCGGCGATGGATTCCGACAAGGCGGTCTCCTTCGCGATCCGTATCGGCGAGCAGTCGGATTCCGTGACGAACCTGCAGAAGCTTCTCGTGAAGTACGGGTATCTCAGCGCGGACAAGGCGACCGGCTACTTCGGTGCGCTGACACAGCAGGCGGTGAAGAGCTTCCAGTCGCGGAACGGGCTCAGTGCGGACGGGATGGCGGGTGCGCAAACCATGGAGAAGCTGCAGAGCGGGAATGCGAAGAAGGCGGCGAGCGGAAGCCGCGGCGGCAATGCCGGAGGCGGCAGAGGCAGCGCGGGGACGGGCGGCGGAGCAGTTGGGAACGGCGGCGCGACGGTATCCGGCAGCGCCGGCAATCTGATCTCCATTGCCTCCTCGAAGATCGGCAGCCCATATGTCTGGGGCGCGAAGGGACCGAATGCCTTTGACTGTTCCGGCTTCGTCTACTGGGCGCTGAATCAGGCGGGGGTCGGCATTTCCTACATGTCCTCCTCCGGCTGGAGGAATCCGGGCAGATTCAAGCGTGTCTCCTACGGAGAGCTGCAGGCGGGCGACATCATCGTCGTATCCGGCCATGTCGGTATCGTCGCGGGAGGAGGAACCGTCATCGACGCCTCCTCCTCTAACGGCCGCGTTGTACACCGCGGGCTCAGCGGCTGGTGGCAGAATCATTTCATCACCGGCTGGAGGATATTCAGCTAAGCTGCTTTCTGTACAAAGAATACTGTTTTTCTGAATGAAGCCGAGGCGCCGGTCGCTTCGGCTTTTTTCTGACGAGAAGCGCCGGCGAAACGATCGGAATGGAAAGCATGTACTGAACATATGAAAATGATATATCGGTGATATGAAAAGAATATTTTTTCTTGGACAGATTCTGTGATAAAATACGACCGTTTTCGAAAAATACAGCGTTTGAGGTAATACGATGAGACTTAGATATGTGGGAACCTCCTTTCAGGACGGGTTGACAAATGGCAGGGAATACGAGGGCAAGGAGGTCAATGCCTTCTGCTTTCTGGTGCAGGATGACAGCGGTGCGGAGCGGATGTACTCGCGGAGCAATCCCCGCCCCTGCACCGGCAAGTGCAACGGCGGCAGATGGGATATTGTTCTCTGATCCCGGATATCACAGATATCGTTATGTATAAGCAGGCGTCTCCGGTCTTTGACCGGAGACGCCTGCTTTGCCGAAGCGGAGCAATGCGGAAATTGTAAGGAAATGAGCGGGGATTTCACAGGGAATTCACTTGAATGTACGGACTGATTTCATTATACTAATTATGGGTCAACGCTGCGGGAGCTGCGGAGCGGCGAAGTAACGTGCAGAACTTATAAGAATTTATTTAAAGAAAAGATTTTTCACAAAAAGCGTTTTCGAGATACAGAACAGAGACGGACGCAGCAGGACAGGAGGTAGAGGATGCCGACACCGAGAGAAGATACGATTTGGAGCAGTGTTCGCGTGCAGCTGAGCGACACACAGCGATTCCTGCTGGAGGGGAAGTATCGGGAGGCAGTGCTCCGGGGCAGGGAGCTGCTGCATACATTGGTACGGATGCAGATGAACGATGCCTGTCTCGTGTCTACAGATCTGAGCGGCGATATTGAGCAGCTTTTCGAGAACCGTCGCATCAGTGCGGCGGCGCGGGAACATTATCAGCAGGTGAACCGGATGGCAGCGCAGGCGGACAGCGGCGCGGAGATCTCGGCGCAGGCGGCGAACGATGCCTTCGCTCTGCTTCGTCAGGAGCTCTCCGACTATGTAGAGCGCGGGCAGCGGACGCAGAGCCGGACGGAGGACGATACGGCAGAGGGCGCGCCGGAGCTTTCCGTATCAAGACGCTATACCTCGTCGCAGCGGGGCGAGGGCGCGGAGCTGAATATCCCTGTGCGGAGACGTGCTGCGGCAGAGCCGGAGCGGGAAAGAGTGCGGATGCCGCGGAGAAGCTCCGGAGATCGAAGAGAGCGGGATCGAAGCAGTGCGCGTTCCGGCAGAGCCGTCCGGATGAAGAGCCGTCCCGCGGCGGGGCGGAGCGGACGCAGGGGCAGCGGCAGATATGCGCGGGAGGAGGTATCCGAGCTGGATATCTACAGCATCCTGAAGATCGTGCTCCCGCTGCTCTGCCTGATTCTCGCGGTGATTCTGATTCGCGTGCTGACGAGCGGCGGCAAGCCGGAGATCCAGACGAGTCCGGCGGCGGTGACGGAAACGATCATAGAGACAACGGAGGCGCCCACGGAACCGGAGACGACAGAGCCGGAGACGACGGAGGCACCGAAGCGGTGGGTAACGACGGACGGCGTCCGCGTCCGCACGAAGCCATCCACAGAGGGCTCTGAGGTGCTGACGGTGCTGGAGCCGGGGACGGAGCTGCAATACCGGGGCGACTATGACGCCGACTGGATCAAGATCGACTACAACGGACAGGAGGCCTATGTTGCGCGGGCATATGTCCGGGCAGAGGAGATTTCCTGACAGAGAACCCGGCGAAGAGAGGGCTGTGGAGACAGAGGCGGAGAGGGAGACGGCAGGTATATGCGTATCTGGAAGATCACGGAGCGGCGTATCCGCTATGTTTACCTCAGCCTTCTGCTGATGCTCGTGCTTTTTTGTATCGGCAGCGAGCTGTATCCTTACCAAAGGTACGGATTCGACAGCGGCAGCCTCTACGAGCTCTCGCAGGGCTGGGTTCGGCTCCTTCCGGACGGGAGGGAGGAGCCGCTGCGGCTGCCCTGCCGCGTTCCGGAGGACAGCCGTATCGTGATCGAGCGGCAGCTTCCGGAAGAAGCTTTCATGAGAGGCGGTAACTGGATCTACCTGCATTCTCTGCATCAGGACATCACGGCGACGATTTCCGGCAGAGAGATCTACCGCCATGTGTTTCAGGATGACAGTCTCTTTGGTAAGGGAATGGCGCCGGGGGTGTGGCTGCGCTTCCCGTTGCCGCCGGGAGCTGCCGGAGAGAGGATCCGGATCACGCTCGAGCGGAGCGGGCGCTTCGTGGATGAGTCGCTGGGGCGTATCTACTATGGAGAGGAGAGCGCGATCCTCGCCGAGATCTTCCGGGACAATGCGGCGCAGCTTTTCACGGGGATTCTGCTGCTCCTGCTCGGAATAGGGACGCTGCTGGAGCATCTTTTCTTTCACAGGATGAAGTCCTACGCGCTCGGCTTCTATCTTTTCTTTGCCGGACTGTGGATCCTCAGCCAGAGTGAGGCGCGGCAGTTCCTCTTTCATAATATTATCCTCATTCGAAATCTCGAATTTCTCTCGCTGCTCCTCCTTCCGGTACCGGGTCTGCTCGCCGTGAATGAGATAGAGGGGAGCGCCTTTCGGAAGGAGACGCTGCGGCTCAGTGCGTTTCTTCTGCTGCTGGAGCTCCTTACTTTCGGGCTCTATCTCTTCACCCCGGTGGACTTCATGGACCTCTATCCCCTCATCATGCTGGGGCTCTTACTCGCCGCGGGCTTCGCGCTGTTCGGTTTTTTTCGGATGTACCGGAGAGAGCGGCAGCCTTTCCGTGCGATCCTGGGCAGTATCGTCGCACATCTTGCGCTGATCACGGCAGGTCTGCTGGAGATCCTTTTTCTGAAGCTCTTCGGCGCGCGCTATCAGGGCTGGATCATGGTGGTCGGCACCGTGAGCTTCGGGCTTCAGCTGCTGCTGAGCAATATCCGAAACTATAACCGGATCAATGAAGAGAAGAAACTGCTGGAAATGAGGGAGAAGACGAAGAGCGAGTTCCTCTCCAGCATGTCCCATGAGATGCGGACGCCGATCAACGCCATCCTCGGCATGAACGAGCTGATCCTTCGGGAGAGCGCGGAGGATCGTATCCGAAGCTTCGCGATGGATATCCATACTGCCGGGCAGTCTCTGCTCACCATCGTAAACGAGATCCTCGAGTATACGCGGCTGGAATCCGGACAGAACCGGAGCATCGAGAAGCCCTTCTGCTTCGGAGAGCTCCTGCATGACGTCATTACCGTGATCCGCATCCGCGCTGGACAGAAGGAGCTTCGCTTCGAGGCGGAGATCGCGGAGGGACTGCCGCTGGAGCTCCTGGGCAACAGCTTCTGGCTCCGGGAGATCATGATGAACCTTCTGGACAATGCGGTTAAATATACGGAGAAGGGCGCAGTTCACTTAACGGCGGACTGTGCCAGTGAGATGGAGGCACGTCTTAGGCTGCCCTTTCTCGACGGGCGGCAGGAGATCCTGCGGATCAGGGTGCAGGACACCGGCATCGGCATCGGGAGGGAGAAGCAGGAGGCGATTTTCCAGCGCTTTACGAGAGACAGCGAGTCCTGGAACAGCTATATTCAGGGAACCGGGCTGGGGCTCGCGATCACGAAGCAGTATGTGCAGAACCTCGGTGGGCGGATCGAGCTGCAGAGCGAGCCGGGCATCGGCTCCACCTTCACGGCTTATATCCCGATGAAGCTCTGTTCGGAGGAGCGGATCGGCAGCTACGCGGCATACAGCCTGCGGCTCGAGGAGAGCAGGACGAGCGGGATGCTGGATTTCACGGCCCGTGAGGCGCGGATCCTGGCGGCGGATGACAATGTGCTGAACCTCCGGCTGATGCGGGAGCTGCTCCGCCCGACCGGAGCAGAACTGGATACCGAGAGCAGCGGAGAAGGCGCGTTGGAGCGGCTTCGTGCAGAGCACTATGACCTCGTTTTCCTTGATGACCTGATGCAGGGGCAGAGAGGCACGGATATCCTCCGGACGATACGGAAGGAGGACATCCGTGCGAGAGGCGGCGGGCCTCTTCCTGTCGTCGTCTTCACGGCGAATGTCATGCCGGGCGCGCGGGAAAACTATCTCGCGCAGGGCTTCGACGCCTACCTCGAGAAGCCGGCGAACCGCGACATGATCGTGCGGCTCCTGCGCGAGCTCCTGCCTGCGGCGCTCCTCCGGCCGATGGAGACAGCGGGAGAGACGGAAGCGGACCTCGCGGAGGGGGAGGAGGCAGTGCTCGATCTCGCGGTCGGCAGGAAATACTGCATGGGGGACGAGGAGGTTTACAGAGAGATCCTCGGACTCTTCCTCGATTCCTATGAGGAACGAACCGGCGCGCTGCTTGCTGCAGTCGAGAAGGCGGACTGGGACGGCTATGAGCTGCAAGCGCATTCGCTGAAGACCAACGCGCTGACCGTCGGTGCGATGCAGTTCTCGACAGAGGCGCGCGAGCTGGAGCTCGCCGCGAAGAAGTGCCGGGTGGAAGCGGAGCGGGAGCAGGCAGTGCGTTACATTCTCTCACGGAACCAGCGGCTGCTCGTACTCTACCGGGGAGTGACCCGGGAGATTCGGGGCTATCTGTCCGCGGCGGAAAGCGCGCCGCCGGAGGGAGAGGAGACGCGTTCATGACAGAAAAGAGCGCATTCGGACATGATAGCTTGCAGCGGAAAAAGAGAAGGGTTAGGATACATTATAGGAGTATGAGAGATGAAAATCAGAATCGCGGTTTGTGATGATGAGCTGCTGGAGCGGAAACTGCTGGAGAAACAGCTCCGGTGCTTTTTTCGGGAGCGGGAGACGGAGGCGGAGCTCTGTTTCTACAGTTCTGCGGCAGAGTGCATGGAAGTGACGGAACAGGGCGGGGAGGAGAACTATCCCGAGCTCTTTCTGCTCGATATCTATATGGCGGGACAGAATGGCATCGAGCTCGCCCGAAGGCTGCGCAGCATAGGCGCGAAAGGCGACATTATCTTCGTGACCGGGGGCAATGAGTACGCCTCCGAGGCGTTCGAGGTCGGCGCATTCTACTATCTGCAGAAACCGGTGTACTATGAGAAGCTCGCTGCGCTTCTCGAGAGGGTCTTCCGGGAGATCTCGCTGCGCCGGCATATCGATATCGTCGCAGACCGGATGAGCGAGCGGATTTATCTGAGCGAGATCCTGTGGGCGGAGACGCTGAGCCGGAAGCTCACGATCTATACGGAGAAGCGGAGCTACAATACCTATATGTCGCTGCAGGAGCTGCTTTCGAGTTTGCCGGAGACGGAATTCGTGCAGATCTCCCGCTTCTCGGCGGCGGCGCTTTCGAAGATTACAGAGCTGAACCGGAGTGGTCTCGTGCTCCGGGACGGCACGGAGCTGAGTCTGGGGGAGCGGTACTATCCGGATGTGAGGAAGAGCTATGAAGACTTTCGAGAGAGACAGAGGGGACAGGGGTAGGGAAAAGACAATCCTGGTCGTGGATGACGACACCATTACACGGAGGATCGCGGAGAGAAACCTGCGGCAGGACTATGCGGTCTATACCTGTGCCTCGGGCAGAGAGGCGCTGCGACTGCTGCCCCTTATCCGCCCGGATCTGGTGCTCGCAGATCTGCATATGCCCGAGATGAACGGGCTGCAGCTTATGGAGGAGATCCGTGCGCTGCCGGACGAGCGGCTCGCGCAGGTGTCGGTGGTTCTCATGACCTCGGACGTGGATACGGACAATGAGGTGCGGGGCTTCGACCTCGGCGCCTCTGATTTCATCCGCAAGCCCCTGCTCTCCGAGGTACTCTCGAAGCGGATCGGCAGGGTGATCCGGAACGACGCGGAGCGGCAGAATCTCTCCCTGCAGGCGCACTTTGACGAGCTGACCGGGCTTCTGAACCGGAGAGCCGCCACGCAGCTCATCGACCGACATATCCAGATGGGGCAGGGCGTGCTGCTGATGCTGGATATCGACCGCTTCAAGTCGATCAATGACAGACTCGGACACCAGACCGGCGACCGTGCGCTCTGCGCCGTCGCAGAGGTACTCCGGCACTTCGTTCGTTCCGGCGATATCGTAGGGCGGCTGGGGGGAGACGAGTTTGTGATCTTCTACTGCGGCTTCCCGGAGCGGAGCCGCGTTTCCGAACGCTGCCGGGATATCTGCGAGCAGGCGCGCGAGGCGCTGTACCGGATCATCGGTGAGGACTTCGGAGAGGGAATCGGGCTCTCGATCGGCATCTCCTTCGCGCCGGAGGAAGGGGAGGATTTCGAGTCCCTCTACCGCGGGGCGGACGAGGCGATGTATCGTGTGAAGCAGAGCGGCAGAGGCAGCTTCGGCTTCTATGACAGGCGGTACGCGGCGGTCGGGGAGGGGCATGTCTCGGAGCTTCTCAGCCGGATGGAGGAGAGCCCCGGCAGGGGCGCTTTCGAGGTGCGGTATGAGGATTTCCTGAGCATCTGCCGCTTCCTGCGGCGAACCGCCGAGCGGGACGAGAGCAGGCTGGAGACGCAGCTCGTGCTCTTCACTGTACATGAGGGGGCGGAGAATACCGTCCTGCTCGAGAGCCTGATGCAGGGCTTCGGGCGCCTCCTGGGGCAGACGATCCGGCGCGGAGACGTCTACGTCCGCTACAGCGACACGCAGTATATGGCGCTCCTGATCGGCGCGGATCGGCAGAGAGCGGAGGTGGCGGTCGGCAGAGTTCTCTGCGGCAGGATTCCCCCGCTCTGCGAGCTTCGCTGCGAATATGACACGCTGGTTTCCTGAATTGGGTTTCGTGACATAAAAATATCGTTTGAGACAGGGTTTATTGACGAGAGACAGCAGGCTTGCTATCCTCAAGCTATCAGAAAGGAACGCCCGTAATTTTGAGCCTTTGCTGAGGCAGGTTCCCCGTGTGGGAGCCGCCTCGGCGGGGCTCTTTTCTATTTATCCGTTCAGGCAGACAGTGCTTTATGTCTGACGCTGCCATAGAGGAATGTGGGAAGCGGCAGACCGGGAGACGGGGATATCCGGAAGGTGGAAAGCATGAGAAGAGGGAACGAGCATCAGCAATCGAAAAGACTGAGAAACAGGAGACGTATCGCGGCAGTCCTCACACTGAGCATGATGATGAGCGGCGTTCAGGGGACTTCCCTTCCTGTTCTCGCAGAGGAGAGCGCGGACGCAGCTGTGGCGGGCAGTGAGGATCGGATCAGCCTGCGGCTGGATGCGCAGGCGCTTCGCGCCGCGGCGGAAAATGCCGTGCAGAGCGGAGGCAGCATTTCCCTCGGAGGCAGTGTCTTCGCAGGACGCGCGCTTCGCGATAGCTGCGAGGGGTATTTTTCGGGTGCGCATACCCTCTATGAGCTTTCGCTCGATGAGATCGATGCAGCGCTCCCTGCAGAGCTCTTCGCACGGGAGGCAGAGCTCCGCATCTTTGTCGAGCCTAAGCCGCAGGGAATGCTGCCCGGAAACGGCGCTTCGTTCGCGCTCTATGCGCCGGACGGGGAGCTCGCGGAGCTGCTGAGCGGCGGCGACCTCTACAATGGGACAGAAGCGACGCGCTTCGAGAGCGCGGGAGAAGCGGACTATACGCTGGACAGCAGAGCGCTTCTGACCTTCCTCTACCAGAATGACGGGGAGAGCACGAAGACCTTCACGCTGGAGGTCGGCGGAGAGAAGCTCGACTCCGTGAAGGTGAAGCCGGCGAAGAAGCTGATGCCGGAGGTACTGTCGGAGGTGGAGAAGCGCATCCGTACAGAGCTGGAAACCGGGACGCGCGCACCGGAGACGAGCATAGAGCAGACAGCGGAGAACACAGAGACGACCGCGCCGGAGAGCACAGCGGAGGAGAGCCGCGCGGCAGAAACGGCAGCCTCTATGGAGAGCGCGGCAGAGAATACGGAAACAGAGACGGAGACTGCGGCAGAAAATACAGAGACGACCGTTCCCGAGACGGCGGAGACAGGGGAAGCGCCGGACGAGGAGACTGCAGCGGAGACGGCAGGACCTGTCGCCTCGCTCGTAGCGGCAAGTCTCCGGCCCATAGAGGGTTTCGGACTCCTTATCCATAGAGTGGTACGCGGCATCCTGAATATCGGAGTGCTCGAGGCGAGAGCGGAGGAGCAGGACGGCGCGGTTGTGATCATAGAGACGGAGGAAGCGGCACCGGAGGAAACTGCAGCAGAGGCGGAAACGCAGGGCTCCGAGCCGGAGAAGGAGACCGCCATAGCGCCGGAGAGCGGCATAGCAGAGACATCTGCCCCCGAGACAGCGGCGAAAACCGAGACGGGAGCCGTGACAGCGGAGACGACGGCAGCCGTGGAGACAGTGGCAGCGGAGACGAGTCCTGCGGAGAGCGGAGCAGCAGAAGTACTGCCGGATACGGATATGGGAGAGCGCAGAGCAGTGCTTGAGCGGCTCCGGCAGGCAGATGCCAGAGAGTATCTTAATGCCGTCATGCTCCGGCAGTACAGAGCATCGAAGCTGCTCCGGAATATTGAGACAGAGCGGAAGCTTACCGTGCACTACCGTGCAGAGCTCGGCGGTACGGTGAGTCGCTCGGCGGAAACCGTGGACGTGCTGGCGGAGGATGCCGCTTTCCTCGGCGCTGTCGCAGAGGCGAATCAGAAATATTACAGCTTCGACGGCTGGGAAAATACAGCCGGGGAGATCGTATCGGAGGAGCCGACGCTCATTCCGAATATCGATGAGATCAAAACCAATACCACCTTCACCGCACGTTTTGTGAGAAATGTCGAGATGCCGGCATTCCGGAAGACGTGGACGGGTGATCGCCTGATTGTCACGGTCGATGTACCGGAGAATACCTTCCCGAAGGGAACCGAGCTTCGGGCGCGTGAGGTCGGGGAGGAAGCCGCACGGGAGATCGTGCAGGCGGCGGCAGGATCGGAGCAGGAGATCTCCAGGGCAGTCGCAGTGGATCTGAGCTTTTTCTATGAGGGACAGGAGCTCCAGCCGGAGAACGGAAACGAGGTCAGGGTCACGATGACACTGAGCGGCGACCGCCGGATGGACGATCCGATCGTCGTGCACCAGCATGACGGCGAGGCTGCTGAGGCGATCACGGCTGCAGCGGAGATCACGCGAAACAGCCGCACCCAGACCCTCGAGTTCTCGGCAGAGAAGTTCTCGATCTACGGCATCGGCGATGTGAAGCCGGTCATGACCTACCGCTTCCATGATGCGGACGGCGGGCTCCTTGCGGTGAGCTATACGGATGCGGAGGACAGGCAGATCTCGCTCACGGAGCAGAAGGTCAAAAAGGGCGATACTGTCTACGCGCCGCAGAGCCCGGAGAAGGAGAAGCGTGTTTTCCTCGGGTGGAGCACGACGCAGGGAAAGACAGCGCTGGATATCTCGGCAGATGAGCTGCGCGGCGACAGGGCTGCATTTTGCCGCTTCACCATTACGACGGAAATCACGAAGGATAATGCCGAAGAGCTGGACTATTATCCGGTATTTACGGAGAAGCTCTATGTATTCTTCAAGGAGAGCGACGATCCGAATGCACGGACGATCGCAACCGTAGAGGGAGCGAAGGACACGGAAGTGATCCTCATGGAGGATGCGGGCGGCTATAGAGTGAGCAGGATAAAGGGGCTTCCCCTGCAGCTCACACAGTCGGTTACAGGCTGGCATAATGCAGCGGAAAATGTGCAGGATACCCAGGACAGGATCACGCTGACAGACCATGACATCACACTCTACCCGACGATAGAGGAGGGACATTACGTCTACTTCCATACCGGAGAGGGCGCGAGCTATGTAGAGCCGGAATTCGTGGCAGCGAATGGAACGATCCGAGAGCCGAAAGCGCCGAAACGGGAAGGGTATACGTTCGAGGGCTGGACGGCGACAGAGGGATCGACGGATAAGTTTAAGTTTAACAGCTTTAACAATGACTGGGGGACGGAGAATCGACTCGACCTCTATGCGATCTGGAAGAACGGAAGCGCAGAATATAAGGTATATTTCTGGAAGCAGAAGGCAGCGGATGCGAAGACGCCGGACGATTGGTCGGATAACGACTATGATTTCGCGGGAGTAGCGCTGACGAAAAAGGCAGCGACCGGAAGTACAGTTTCTGCGGATATCGCAGAGTACAGGAACTATCAGGGTGAGAAGAAGGACTTCCAGAGGGGCTTCGAATTCAGCGGGAAGAACGCCGGATCTGCCGAAACGGTCAAGGCAGACGGTACGACAGTGCTTAATGTCTACTTCGACAGGAAGTTGCTGACGATAGAGTTCCGCTATAATGAAAAAGGGAAGTATGCTTTTGATGCAAAAAAGAATTTCTGGGGGGATTATACCCATGACGGGGAAAAAGTAGATCGCTCAAAATATATTATAGGTGAGCATATAAAGGGGAGATGGTATAGAGTTTATCATAAGAGAGTAGATACGTATACGGGTCTCTATGGCTCCGGTTTTTCCGATCCGGCAAACCGGTACAGGTGGCCGGGAGAACATCTATGGAGGTATGCTGCGAAAGGAAGCACACTACTTTTGACATTACTTGATGAATTTAACTTTGACGAGCTGGGGTTGGATTCTGACGCGCTTTTATCCTTAACCGAGGAGGAGAGCGGAACGGCAGAGATTGTGCATTATTTACAAGGAGAGGAGGAAAAACCGGAAGACCATGACGAAAATGACTTCACTCTTGTGAAGATGAGCGCCGGACACTATTTCCCTAATAATAAGTACGGGGCGGGGTATGAGCTGCTCTATTATAAAAAGAACAGCGGTAACTGGAATAAAATGACCCGATCCGAATCCAATGGAACGGTAATATACGAGGGGAAGGGGATAAAGAATGGAGCAATTTCTATAAGGGAAAGGGATACTTTGTATTTCTGGTACCAGCGGAAGACCTTCACCGTCACCTTCGACAATCAGATCCCGGCGGGAGAGGCGGGGCATCAGTCGGTATCGCCCTCGAAGTCTGTGAAGTATAAGGACAGCCTCTCGGGACTGAGGCCGCAGACCGATCCGACCCGGACAGGCTATATCTTCGACGGCTGGGCGGCGGATAAGACCGAGTCCGCAGCGCTCTTTGACTTCAGCCAGTCGATGCCGTCGCATGACCTGATCGTATATGCGAGGTGGAAGCCGGCGGAATATCCTGTCTATGTGCATGACATGGACAAAGAGGAAGCGGCGCTGGATCTCGGGAGGTATCGGTATAATTCCTCCATCAGCCAGAACGATATGCCGAATGTGAAGAGCGGAGAAATCTCGATTTTTACCGGAAGCACAGAGAAGACCATAAATGTAGCTGCCGGAATGTCATGGGCAGGATGGACGGTAAAGGAGGGGGATCACTATAAGCCCTACAGCTTTGAAACACCGATCACCGGTGAGCTGCACCTCTATGCGAGGTATGTCAATACAGCGCCCTATAGGCTGGAGTACGATCTGACGGCCGGCGTACTCGGGAAAGCCGCGAATGAAGCCGATTTAAAGACCGCCTATCCGAATCCGATAGCGGATGACACGAGATATGGAGCGGGAAGCGTAGCGAAGCTGAAGGGCAGCGAGCTGCTTGCAATGGGAGCGGATGGGAAGGAAATCCTCCCGGAGATAGCCCGTCAGGAGAATGGAGCGGACGCAGGGACGAAACGGCTTCTGTTCCTCGGCTGGAGTACGGACAAGAATGCGACGACACCGTCCTGCTACCCGAATGACAGCTTCAAGATCACCGCAGACGAAGCGGAGACAAATGCAGAAACAGGAGAGCCTTTCATCCGACTGTATGCGGTCTACGGCGAGCCGGAGGATCTCGCAGCGGTGAAGTATCTGGCGAATTATCCGGAGCCGAAGGGACTGGGAGCTGAGCCGAAGCAGGAATATGTGCAGAGCAGCATTGCGAACAATGCGAGTCTTACCGCGATAGCATACAGCGCTTCCGGCTTCGCAGAGATTTCGGCTGAATACGGATACGAATTCAAGGGCTGGACGAAGGATAAGCTAAGTGCGGATGCTTTGAAGAACAAGGCGGAGGACGAGCTGAAAATAACGCTTCTGAAAGAGGGTGACCCGTTCCAGGTCGATAAGCCGGAAATCGGTGCGGACGACAAACCGATCCCGAACCTCCTCTATGCATACTGGGAGAGGAAACCGGCGGTAACGCTGACGATCCGGAATGTCATCAAAGGTACGATGGCGAATGCCGCAGACCAGTTCGAATACACTGTGACAGTGACGAAGCCGGGAGAAGCGCCAGCAACGCTTCCGAAATTCAAACTGGACGGACAGGCGGATACAAAGAGCTGGTCGGGCGATCCGATTCCCGTGGGAGCGAAGGTAGAGGTGGTAATGACGAAGATAGACCCGAACTACACGAGCTCCGCTGTAAAAACACCGAAGACGGCCGGGGATCCGGAGAAGTATGAAGAAAACAATGGTGCGGTAACCGTTGCAGAATTCGAAATGAAGGAGAACACCACCCTCACCTTCACCCATGAGCTGGACGCGGTTACTCCGACGGGTATCGTGAAGGACAACCTGCCGTTCCTCCTGATGCTGCTGGCGGCTGGCGGTATGGGCGCATACTTCCTGCTCGGACGCCGCAGAAGGGACGAAGACGAGCTTTGATGATTTGACGAACTCCATGAAACAGTCCGCTTCTCCGGGAAGGGAAGCCGAAGCGGCGGACAGAAAATAGAAAAATCACACATCACATAGTTCTCCCGGCAGGGAGGGGAAGAAAAAAGGGGTAGGGAAATGAGAAAGAATCAGAACAGACTTGCGACACTGGCACTCAGCATGATGCTCGTCGTCGGTATGGCAATGCCTGCATTCGCGGCAATGGCTCCGGATCCGGACTTCGGATTTGATAAGGTTATCGATATGTCTGCGGCAGAGAAAGCGGATGTGCCGAATGTGAGCTACAAATACGAGATCAAGCCGGGAGCAGGCGGTGAGAAGGACGCAGAGGGAGGGAAGAAAGTTCAGGTATTTCCGGGCGTGGATCAGGGGGTCGGGATCGGAGGGAATTCGGGAGCTTCGAATACTACCGTGAGCTTTACGGCTGCGAGCCTTATCGATGGGAACAATCAATCCAAGCAAAAGGTAGCGTTTTATGTAGATGCGCCGAAGTTTGGAAAGGCCGGTGTCTATGAATATACGGTCACGGAGACGAGACTGACGGATATTGACGGCTTGAAAGAGACTGCGGAAGCGCCGGTGACGCTTTATGTCACTATTCTCAACACAGACGGTGGCGGACTTAAGTATGGAGGAGCCGTATTCTCTAATGGGACGGCAAAGACGGGAGAAGCTGATTTCAAGGCGGACTATACGACGCATTCCCTCACCATCAAGAAGGCGGTTACCGGAGATCTGGGCGATAAGTCGATGATGTTTGACTTTGCAGATGCAATCACAGCGGCGAATGGGAATGAGGAGACATATTATATTGCCGACGGCAGCGGGAAGGTGAAAGCAGCAGATAAATTCCAATTGAAGGATGGCGATGCATACACCATCTACGGACTTTCCGAGAAGGATTCGGCGGCGATCACAGAGACCGTGGATGCGGCGCTCGGCTACACGACAACGGCAGAGGCAGTCGGAGCAACGCGGGAATTTGATGCTGTGGCGACCGGCGGCGGAAAAGCTACGGTGACAAGCTTTAAAGAAAATGCTACTCTTACTGTAACGAACAACAGAGAAAATATCACCCCGACCGGCATCGTGATGGATGCTGCGCCCTATGTGCTGATGCTCGGTGCAGCCGGCGGTCTCGGCGCAGGCTTCGTATTCCGGAAGAGAGAAGACGAGGAATAAAAAGAGCGCAGGGATGCCCGTGCCCGCTGCATCCCGCCGGGCACGGAAAGAAAAGGAGAGAGCAGGAGGAGGTTCTGAAATGAAGATACGGAAAATTTTCAGAGAAGGTACAAGGGCGGCATTCGCCACACTTCTTCTGGCTGGAATTCTTTCCTTTGCCGCGGCGGCGGAGGACTACGCCGTAGACAGTGCACCGATCCGTTTCAGCGTCTCGCACAGCGCGGACGCGCCGGCGGCGGAGACCTACAGAGTCGCGCTGGAGAGGGACAGCTCCGCACCGGAGGCTCCGCTTCCGGCGAAGACGGAGATGGACATTCCCGTAGAGCCGGGAAAGACAGTGGACGTCACGGATGCTTTCGGAGACATTCATTTCACCCATCCGGGTGCCTATGCCTACCTCCTGTACCAGAAGCCCGGTACGACAGCCCGCGTCCGCTATGACGATGCCCGCTATGTGATCCGCATTCTGGTGCGGAACGGAAAGCCGGGAGAGACGCCATTGGTTGCGGAGTTTATCAGCTACACCATAGCAGGCGGGACAGAGAAGGGCAGTGAGCCCGATCCGCCCTTCCGAAACGGCTATGATAAGCCGGGCAGCGGCGGAGGCGGCAGCAGCGGCGGAGGCGGAGGTGGGAGCGGCGGACCCCGCCCGACCGGCGGTGCGGTCAATCCGCTTCCGGCCGTCCTCGGCGCAGTGCGGGACAATCCTATCGTGCAGGCGGTCAGCGAGCTGCCCCGCGTGCTCGGCGCAGTGAGAGGTGCGGTCAGAACCGGCGATGAGAGCGGCTTGCTCCTCTCCAGTGCGGCGGCAGCCGCGGCGCTCCTCGGCCTCGCGGTCTGGAACCGGAGGAGACGGAAGAGGACGGCATAGCACAGCGCTTCGGCCGGAAAGAGAAGAGATTCTGCACGGGGCAGAATCTCTTTTTGGGTGACAGCGCAGGCTGGCGCGCCCCTTGCGCGGAGGAGACACGGAGGAAATCAGCAGCTCTCTGAGAGAAACGGAAGAAATGAGAGGGACGGCAGAAAGAGGAGCAGGTCGGGAAAACGGAGATTCGGAGGGCTGCGAGATGACCTTGGAACGCGCTGCGGGGCTTGCCCGCATTGGAAACAGAATCCTGTCGGCGGTCGCGCTGATCCTGATGCTGACGATGCTCAGCTACGGCGGCTACTCGCTCTGGGACAGCTATATGATGTTCCGGGGCGCGTTCGTGTCCTCGGAGCTCCTGAAGTACAAGCCGTCCCCGGACGGTACGTCGCAGCTCTCGCTGGAGGAGCTGGCGGCGATCAATGCCGATACCCGCGGCTGGATCACGGTGGACGATACGCATATCGACTATCCGCTGATGCAGGGAGAGGACGATATGCAGTATGTTAATGAGGACGTCTTCGGCGAGTTCTCGCTCTCGGGCGCGATCTTCCTGAGCAGCCGGAATGCAGCCGACCTGAGCGACCGCTATCTCCTGATCTACGGGCACCATATGGACAATGGAGCGATGTTCGGTGATGTGATGGAGTTCCTCGATCCGGACTACTTCGAGAAGCATCGGACGGGCAGGATCTATACGATGCGGCAGTCGCGGGAGCTGGAGCTCTTCGCCTGTCTGGAGGCGGACGCCTACGACCGGCGCGTGTACAATGTCGAGTCGCTCTGTGCGGACCGCGGGGAGCTGCTGCAGCTGCTCGCGGCGGAGGCGACGCAGTACCGGGACATCGGCGTGAAGGAGACGGACACGATCGTCGCGCTCTCGACCTGCGTTTCTGCGGCGACGAATGCGCGGGTGCTCGTCTTCGGGAGACTTCTGGATGCGGCATAAAGGGGGGAGCGATGAAGTGGATCGGAAAGGGGAAACGCGGCGCGGAGACGGATCACGCGGCGGGGAACGGACAGCCGGAGCAGAGAGCTGCTCGCAGCGGGCCGGCATTGAATGGAAGGGAAGTGGAGCCTGATAGGAAGCGGGGGGCAGAGAGGGAATCGGGCGGAGAAGCGGAGAAGCGGGGGACTGCGGAGGGTACGGAGGCGGCGAAGGAAGCGCGGCGGCGCAGACGGCAGCGGCGGGAGATCCGGAGCTTCTTCCTGCGGCTTGTCTTCCTGCTTGTCTTCCTCTATCTCCTCTTCTTCGTGCTCTTCGCGGTGCGGCCGATGCCGAACGAGGACATGAAGCCGCGGATCAGCGCCGGTGACCTGCTGCTCTGCTACCGTCTGGAGAAGCGATACTATCCGAATGATGTCGTGATTCTCCGGAAGGACGGGCGGGACTATGTCGCACGGATCGCGGCGCTGCCCGGGGATGAGGTAGACATCCCGGAGGAGGGCGGGCTCCGTATCAATGGCAATACCGTCATGGAGAGTGAGATCTATTATCCTACGAGGAGCTATGACAGTGACCGTGTCAGCTACCCTGTGCGGCTCGGCGCGGACGAGTATTTCCTGCTCTGCGACTATCGGAACGGCGCGAAGGACAGTCGCTTCTACGGTGTCGTGAAGCGTGCGGAGCTCGGCGGCAAGGTCATCACGATCCTCCGGCGCTCGAATCTGTGAGCAGGGCAGTCAAATTCATGATAATCGCATAGCAATCGTGTCTGTTTCAGCGAATTGCGGATGGGTTACCCGGAAGAGGAGACAGGAAAGAGCAGGAGCCGGCGCTTAACGCGTCGGCTCCTGCTCTTTCGGACAGCTCCGCAGACTCTCAAAGCAGCTGAGCAGCTTCTTCGCTGCGGGAGAGAGCGGCCGCGTCCGGTCTGTCACGAGACAAAACGCACGCTCGGGGAGCGGTTCCGTGATCGGGATCTGCACGACCTTGCCATGCGAGATCGCCTCGCTCGCGAGCTCCTCGGGGTAGAAGCCGATGCCGAGGTCGAAGGCGACCATCGGCAGGATCTGGTCGGTGGAGCTCGCTTCCAGCTCCGGGTGGAAGGAGAGTCCGTGGTTCATGAAATACTGGACATAGAGCTCGCGTGTGCCGGTTTCCCTGCCGACGGAGATCATCGGCTGCCGGGCGATCTCCCGGAGCGGATGCACGGTTTTCGCGTAGTCGAAGTAGCGGGGACCGCCAATCGGGATTTCCCGGAAGCTGTAGAGCTCCCTGGAGACGAAGTCCCGGGAGGAGCCCAGACTCAGCGGGGAGGCGACCACGGCGAAGTCGGCGAGCCCGTTCTGGAGGCTTCGAAGCGCCTGTGTCGTCGAGTGGTTGAAGATCCGGATGGCAATGCCGGGGTAGTTCTGCTTGAAGCGGCTGAGCTCCGGCAGCACCACGAGGCGGAGCGCCGTCTCGGAGGCGGCGAGCGCCACCTGCCCGCTCTGGAAGGAGAGCTCGTTCCGAAGCTCCTCCTCTCCCGCCTGGAGCTGACGGAAGGCGACTGCGACGTGCTCGAAGAGCTTCTGCCCGCTCGGGGTGAGGCGGATGCCGCGGTTTCCGCGGAGCATGAGCTGACAGCCCAGCTCCGCCTCGAGATTGTTCATGCAGCGGGAGATATTGGGCTGGTTGTTGCCGAGCTCCTTCGCTGCCTTGGTGAAGCTCTGATAGTAGGCGACATAGTAGAAGATCCGGTAATAGTCGAAGGTAATCATGGAAGCTCCTTTCTGACAGCGGACTGATCCGCCCGTTCCGTGTTTCCGGAGAAACGGCAGGATTGTCACGCGGGAAGCGGCTCCTCTCATAGTCCGCCCGGCATCTCCGGAGAAACAGCGGGACGGTCGGCGCGCTGCCACAGGGAAGTGTAGCATGATATCTGAAATTTGTATATCTGCCATATTAAAAATACTTCTTGAATATTATAAAAAGCGTTTTATAATTATGGGTTGTCTTTTATAATAAATAAACGAAGAAAGACTAAAACGGAAAAAGGAGGAAGAGCATGCAGAAACTTGCAGCAGAGCTGCTGGCAGAGCTGAACGTAGAGACGGTCTTCACGATTCCCCTGTTCGGCGGGATCGGCGTGTCGGAGTCTGTCGTCATCAGCTGGATCGTGATGGCGATTTTGCTGGCAGCGTCTGTGTATCTGGGATCTGACTTGAAGGTACGGAACCCGGGCAGACGTCAGCAGCTCGCGGAGATCATCGTGACGAAGCTGGACAGCTTCACGGACGGGATGCTGGGAGAGGAGGCGAAGGGCTATGGGAGCTATATCTCCGTCGTGCTTCTGTTCATCGGGCTCTCCAATTTGATCGGCATCTTCGGGCTGAAGCCGCCGACGAAGGATCTGAATGTCCCGATCGCGCTGTCTCTGATGAGCATCGTGCTGGTAGAGGCGGCAGGGATCCGGCAGAAGGGACCGTGGAAGTGGATGAAGAGCTTCACCCAGCCGATCGCGATCGTAACCCCGATCAATATTCTGGAGGTATTTATCCGGCCGCTGTCTCTTTGCATGCGGCTTTTCGGAAATGTCCTCGGCGCGTTTGTCATCATGGAGCTTATCAAGCTCGTTGTGCCGGTGGGGCTGCCGGCGATCCTGAGCCTGTACTTCGACATCTTTGACGGACTCATTCAGGCATACGTATTCGTATTTTTGACCTCGCTTTATATTAAAGAGGCGGTTGAATGAGCCCCGCAGTTTCCATCGGGGAAACTGCGGAGCGAACTGGCGCGGACGAAGTCTGCGTCCGCCGAAGGCGGATTCACCGAGGTCTACAGAACCGAGGTGAACCCGGCGTAGAGATTTCCCATCAGGGAAATCCGGAGCGTACATGACTACATCTCGAAGAGATGTACCTCCCGACTGCCCCGATCTTTGATCGGGAGGTCACGCGGACGGCAATCGCTTGAGATTGCTATTCGGAGGGAGGTCAGCCGAAGTCTCCCGGACGAGGCTGAGTCCTGAAAAACATTGACGGCCGCGGAGCGGCAGAATGGAGAAACATTATGACAGCAATCGGAGCAGCAATCGCAGCACTTGCATGTATCGGAGCCGGACTTTCTATCGGCATGGCGACAGGGAAGGCGGCAGAGGCCGTTGCGAGACAGCCGGAGGCGAGCGGTAAGATCATGACCATCCTCCTCCTCGGCTGCGCCCTCGCGGAGGCGACTGCCATCTACGGCTTCGTTATCGGAATCCTGATCATTTTCTTTCTCAGATAAACGGACGGAAGGAACGGTTTCCAGCGGATAGGAAAGGGGAGAAAATGCTCAGAGTTGACATCAATATTTTATTTACCGTAATCAATCTGCTGTTCCTGTACTTTCTGATGAAGCGCTTCCTGTTCAAGCCGGTGCGGGAGATTCTTGCCCGGCGGGAGCAGGAGATCTCTGCATCCTATAAGAATGCGGAGAATGCCAATGCGGCGGCGCAGGAGATGAAGAAGAGCTACGAGGAAACGATGGCGAACATCGAGACAGAGCGGCAGCAGAAGCTCGATTCGACCCGGCTCGCCGCCTCCAAGGAGTACGACGAGATTATCGCCAATGCCCGGGAGAAGGCAGGCAAGATCATTTCCGATGCCAAGATAGAGGCGCAGAAGGAGGCGGAGGCGAAGCAGCACGAGATGCAGGAGCAGATGGCGCTCCTGGTAGCACAGGCGGCATATAAGATCGCCGCGTCCAGAGATTCCAGCGAGAATGACAGCAAGCTCTATGATACCTTCCTGAGCGATGCGGAGAAGAAGGGGTAAGGACTTATGATTCAAAAGACAGTGGAGTATGCTGCGCAGCTGAATCGCATGAAGGTGCCGAAGAGCGTCATTGAGGAGACCACGAGAATCTTCGAGGTTTTGCCGGAAACCTCCTCACAGCTCGCCGACCCGACGGTTCCGCTGGAGCAGCGGCACAGTGTGATTAACAGCGTATTCCCGACAGAGGTGCGGGACATCCTGAAGGTGCTCTGCGATGACAATACGATCGGGACATGGCGGGAGATCGCGGACGAGTATATGCGTCTCGCCAGCGCGGAGGCGACAGTGCTCCGTGTGAAGCTGCGCTATGTGACGAAGCCGTCCGAGGAGCAGCTCATCAAGATCCAGAAGTTCGTCAGTGACAAGTACCGGTCCAACCATGTGCAGTTCGATCTGGAGGAGGATGCCTCCCTTGGCGGCGGCTTTATCCTTGAGGTCGGAAACGATCAGTTCGACTGGAGCACCAGAGGACGGAGAGAGCAGTTCATGGAGGAGATCCGGAACACCCGCTCCTCCCTTACGAGCGATGCGGACATCATTACCATCCTCCGGAATTCCGTCAATACCTTCGACCTGAAGGCGGAGAAAAAGGAGATCGGCTTCGTCGAGAGCATCGGAGACGGCGTCGTGATCCTGAACGGGCTGGATCATGCGATGTACGGCGAGGTCATTCAGTTCGATAACGGCGTCAAGGGCATGGTGCAGAACATCGAGCGGGATCGCATCGGCGTCATTCTCTTCGGCGACGAGGCGGATATCATCGAGGGCAGCCGCGGCATCCGTACCGGCAGGATGGCGGGCATTCCGGTGGGTGATGCGTATCTCGGGCGCGTGATCGACGCGCTGGGCGCGCCGATCGATGGCAGAGGCTCTATTCCTGCGGACGATTATCGCGCGATCGAGCAGCCGGCACCGGGCATCATTGACCGGAAGTCGGTCAGCGAGCCGATGCAGACCGGTATCCTCGCGATCGATTCCATGTTTCCGATCGGGCGCGGACAGAGAGAGCTGATCATCGGAGACCGGCAGACGGGCAAGACCTCGATCGCGATCGATACCATTCTGAACCAGCATGACAAGGACTGCGTCTGCATCTATGTCGGCATCGGGCAGAAGGAATCGACGCTTGCCGCGCTGGTGGACAATCTGAAGAAGCACGGTGCGATGGATTATACCTGCGTTGTCGCGGCGACGGCGGCAGATCCCGCGCCGATTCAGTATATCGCGCCCTATGCGGCGACCAGTCTTGCCGAATATTTCATGTACAAGGGCAAGGATGTCCTGATCGTTTATGACGACCTCTCGAAGCATGCCGTGGCATACCGCGCGCTCTCCCTTCTGCTGGGACGCGCGCCGGGGCGTGAGGCGTATCCGGGTGATGTTTTCTACCTGCACAGCCGGCTGCTCGAGCGCTCCTGCCGTCTTTCGGACGCGCTGGGCGGCGGCTCGATCACCGCGCTCCCCATCATCGAGACGCAGGCGGGGGATGTGTCGGCATATATTCCGACCAATGTCATTTCCATCACGGACGGGCAGATCTTCCTGGAGAGCAGTCTCTTCTTCGAGGGGCAGCGGCCGGCGGTCAATGTCGGACTTTCCGTATCCCGTGTGGGCGGCGCTGCGCAGGCGAAGGCGATGAAGAAGGCGTCCGGCTCGCTCCGTATCGACCTCGCACAGTATCGGGAGATGGCGGTATTTACGCAGTTCTCCTCGGATCTCGATGAGAATACGAAGGCGCAGCTCACACAGGGCAGGGTACTGATGGAGCTCCTGAAGCAGCCGCTCGGCCGACCGATGTCGCTCGGGGAGCAGGTCGTCACGCTGGTGGTCGCGCTGGACAAGCTGATGATGGACGTTCCGCCGAAGGAGGTCAAGCGGTACCAGGGAGAGCTTCTCTCCTATTTCCATGAGAAGTATCCGGAGATTGAGAAGAACATCGAGATTTCAAGGCTCCTGACGGACGACAGCCGCGAGAAGATCCGCGCGGTCGCAGAGGAGTTCCGCGCGACATACCAGAAGGAGGCAGGCGTTGCCAACAACTAGGGAATTAAGAGATCGGATCCACAGCATTGACAATACGATGAAGATCACCAATGCCATGTATCTCATTTCCTCGACGAAGATGCGGAAGGCAAGGGCGGATCTCGCGAAGACGGAGCCGTACTTCTATACGCTGCAGGCAATGATGGCGCGCGTGATCCGTCATCTGCCCGCAGGCTACAAGCACCCGTTTCTGGATCTCAGGAAGGCGGTGAAGCAGGGGACGGGAACTGCCGCGGTGATCTGCATCACGGCGGACAAGGGGCTCGCCGGTGCGTACAACCACAATGTGCTGAAGCTGACGGAGGAGCTGCTTGCGAAGCAGAAGCGCTTCAAGCTCTTCGTGGTCGGGGAGATGGGACGCGTGTTCTTTCACAGCAGGCAAATCGAGATCGAGGAGCAGTTCCACTACACGGCGCAGAATCCGACGCTGCACCGTTCCCGCACGATTACGCGGAGAATGATGGAGCTGTATCAGAACCGCGAGATCGATGAGCTCTATGTGGTCTATACCCGCATGAAGAACTCTCTGGAGATGGAGCCCTCCGTGGAGCAGCTGCTGCCGCTGGACCGGCTGCACAGCGTCTTCACCGAGATTCCTGTGGTCTCGAACTTCGAAGAATTCCGCATTTTCCCGAGTCCGGATGCCGTGATCCAGAATATTGTGCCGGACTATGTCAACGGCTTCATTTACAGTGCGCTCGTGGAGGCGTTCTGCTCGGAGCAGAATGCCCGTATGACCTCCATGGATGCCGCGAACCGGAACGGATCGGAGCTGAAGCAGCGGCTCCGGGTTCTGTACAATCGGGTGCGGCAGGCGCAGATCACGCAGGAAATCACGGAGATCGCGGCGGGCGCGAAGGCGCAGCGGGCGGCGCGGGCGAGGAGATCCTAGAAGGGGGGATGAGAATGAAAACGGGTAAAATCGTACAGGTCATGGGACCTGTCGTGGACGTGGAGTTCGACAAGGGGCCGCTGCCGATTTTGAAGACGGCGATGGAGGTCGACAACCACGGGAAGCGTTCTGTCATGGAGGTGGCGCAGCATCTCGGCAACAATACCGTCCGCTGCATTATGCTGACCGCGACGGAGGGACTCGAGAGAGATATGACGGTCGTTTCGACCGAAAAGGGCATCACCGTGCCGGTCGGCACGGAGACGCTCGGCAGGCTCTTCAATGTGCTGGGAGATGCCATCGACGGGAAGGAAGCGCCGAAGACAGAGGAGCGCTGGGAGATCCACCGGAAGCCGCCTGCCTTTACGGAGCAGTCTCCGGTGCAGGAGGTACTGGAAACCGGCATCAAGGTCATCGACCTGCTCGCACCGTATTCCAAGGGCGGCAAGGTCGGACTCTTCGGCGGCGCGGGCGTCGGCAAGACTGTGCTGATTCAGGAGCTGATCCGGAACGTCGCGACCGAGCACGGCGGTTATTCCATTTTCACCGGCGTCGGCGAGCGTTCCAGGGAGGGAAATGATCTCTACAGTGAGATGACGGCGTCCGGTGTCATCAAGAATACCGCGCTCGTCTTCGGGCAGATGAACGAAGCGCCGGGCGCGCGGATGCGGGTAGCGGAGACGGGACTCACGATGGCGGAATATTTCCGCGACGTGGAGCACAAGGACGTGCTGCTCTTCATTGACAATATTTTCCGTTTCACGCAGGCGGGCTCGGAGGTCTCCTCCCTGCTCGGCAGAATGCCGTCGGCGGTGGGCTACCAGCCGACGCTGGCGACGGAGATGGGACAGCTGCAGGAGCGGATCGCCTCCACGACGAACGGCTCCGTCACCTCCGTGCAGGCGGTCTATGTGCCGGCGGACGATCTGACCGACCCTGCGCCGGCGACGACCTTCGCGCACCTCGACGCGACGACAGTGCTCTCCCGTAAGATCGTGGAGCAGGGAATTTATCCGGCGGTAGATCCGCTGGAGTCCTCCTCCCGTATTCTGGAGGCGGATATTGTCGGAGAGGAGCACTATGATACCGCGCAGGCAGTCCTCCAGATCCTCCAGAAGTACAAGGAGCTGCAGGACATCATCGCCATCCTCGGCATGGAGGAGCTTTCCGAGGAGGATAAGCTGACGGTGTACCGTGCGCGGAAGATCCGGAACTTCCTCTCGCAGCCCTTCTTCGTGGGAGAGCAGTTCACGGGCATACCTGGGAAATATGTCCCGCTGAAGGAGACGATCCGGGGCTTCAGGGCGATCATCGACGGCGAGATGGACGCGTACCCGGAGGCGGCGTTTTTCAATGTGGGAGATATCGAGGACGTGAAGAAGAAGGCGGAGACATTACATGGCTAAGACCGATTTATTCAGCCTGCGCGTCATTGCCACCAACCGTGTGTTCTATGACGGCAAGGCGAAGTATCTGAATATCCGTACGCTGGACGGACAGCTCGGGCTGATGGCACATCATGCGCCGATTGTCGCTGCGGTGGAGATCGGGCAGCTCGACATCCAGAAGGAGGATGACGAGTGGCTGCACGTCGCCGTCGGGCCCGGTATCCTGAACTTCGCGAACAACCGGCTGACACTGCTGGTAGACACGCTGGAGACGCTGGAGGAGATCGACATCCGAAGAGCGGAGGAGGCGAAGGAGCGCGCGATGGAGCAGCTCCGACAGAAGCAGAGCATACAGGAGTATAAGACCTCGCAGGCGAGCCTCGCGAGGGCGCTGACGAGGCTGGAGCTTCGGGAACGCTACATCTGATCGTGATGGCAGGGAACTTTCGCGTGAAATGTCTGCAGGGCGGTGCGTGGGTGCTCCATGGTATGAAGCGCCGCATAGGGAGCGCGGAATGCGGGGAGCCGTGCGGCAGCGGCTGCTGCGGGAGCATGGAATGCGGGAGGAATGCGGCGCCCTGGAGCGATCGGGAGCAGAAGGGGAGGGGGGCTTCGCCCCTCGCAGCAGAGTGGAATGGAGTAGTATGACAGAGATCAGGAATTTGAAAATCGGATTTATCGGCTTCGGCAATATGGGCTCCGGGATCGCGGAGGGGATGCTCGGCTCCGGGCGGATCGCCGCCGTACAGCTCTATGCCTGCGGTGCGCATTTTGAAAAGTGTGAGAAGCGCTGCGCGGAGCTCGGCGGGATAAATGCGCGGAAGACGCCGGAGGAGGTCGTACAGGAGGCGGAGCTGCTCTTCCTCTGCGTGAAGCCGAATCTCGCGGAGAGCGTGCTCTCCTCTCTTAAGGAGAGGCTTTCGGGAAAGGTCATCGTCTCCATTATCTGGGGCTATGAATTCGACCGTCTGTCTGTACTGCTTCCGGCGGATGTGCAGCTGCTCTGCACCTGCCCGAATACGCCGGTGTCTATCGGAAGAGGCATATTCGTGGTGGAGCGGAAGCATTCTCTCCGTGATGCGGAGTTCATGGAGGTGACAGATATTTTGTCCGCGATGAGCACGATTGTGATGGCGGAGACTGCGCAGATGGGGATTGCAGGCATCCTGTCAAGCTGCGGAGCGGCCTTTGCGGATCTCTTCATGGAGGCGCTGGCAGACGCCGGAGTGATGTACGGACTGCCGAGAAAGACTGCCTATGCACTTTCGGCAGGGATGCTGGAGGGAACTGCAGCGATGCAGGAGGCGACCCGTCTGCATCCGGGCGTCATGAAGGATGCGGTCTGCTCTCCGGGAGGTGCGACCATCCGGGGCGTGGCGAAGCTCGAAGAAAAGGCGTTCCGTTCAGCGGTCCTCTCTGCGGTGCAGGCGATTCAGGAGGACTAGGGAAAGGCTGGTCAAGTCCGGGAAGCGATGTACCAATGGGCGTGATGCTTCAGGGCGTGCGAAAGCACGGCAGAGGTGGTCTTGCGCATCCCGTGGAAATGGGGTAAAATGCAACGGTGTTATGTTCTGAGGAAATGCTGATGAAATCGGGGAAGCTGCTGTCAACGGGTGTGCGTAATAAATCAGTGTTTCTCTAATCCAAAGGGAGAGTCTTTTATGATGAGTCCGAAGCAGAAAAAAACCATATCCGCAGTTGTCGTCATTGCGATGGTTGTAGTCATGGTGCTGGCGATGGTGATCCCGCCGCTTCTGTCTATCCTGCGATAGCATGCGGCGTCACAGAGGAGAGCGGCAACGAATGTCCGAGGCGGAACCGAGGCGTGCGTTGCCGCTTTTGCTGCGAGGAGAGAGGAGGGAAGGATGGCAGTATTGTCAGGAGAGCTGGAGCTCCTGCTCGTAGGCTATGCCGGAACCCGCGGGACGGAGCGGATTCTCTCGGAGAAGAAGGAGGAGCTCCGGGCGCGCTTCGGAAGGGCGTATCTCACGGAGGAGCTCCTCGGAATGCGGGAGCTCCCACGGCTTAGCTTCACGGAGCAGGGACTCTCGGCACGCCATATCCTCCTGTTTACGGAGAGCGGAAAGCCGGTTCCGGAGGGAGAGCCGGATTTGGAGGCGAAGAGGAATGCGGGGGAGATCGTGTTTGGAGACAGCGAGGATCTGCTTCCGGATCTTTGCTGCCGCTACGGCGTCCGTAAATGGAGGTGCGTCGGGGCAGGCGGGGTACTTGCCGCGCTCTGGGATTTCCTCGAGGAGGAGAGCAGAGACGAGGAGGGCAGGCGGATCGGAAAGCCGTTCGGATGCGAGTTCCGCTGCGATTGTATTCCGCTTCGTTCGATAACCTTGGAGCTCTGCGAGCTTTTTGGGCTGAATCCTTACCGCCTCTTCTCGGAGAACTGCTATTTGCTCGCGGCGGAGCGGGGCTATGCGCTTTGCGAGGCGCTTCGCGCGTGCGGGATATGCTGCGCGCTCTTCGGACGCACCGGCACAGAGCCGCAGAGGATTCGGGTAGACGGGCGTGAACGGAGCTTCCTCGAGAAGAGCCATGAGGATGAGCTTCGGAAGCTTTTTCCGGATTCCCTTGCCTGATTGCATGAAATTCGATACAATTAGTGCATAAGTCCCTGTCAGGCGACAGAACAGCCGCCGTGTTAACACGAGCGGCTGTTCTGACATCTGACAGGACAACAGGAATGAGAGCGTAGAAGTCTGCCATTGGGCAGACTCGGAGCGCACATGACCACTTCTCGAAGAGAAGTGCCTCCCGAAGGGAGGTCGGTTGAAGCCTCCCGGGCGAAGCCGAGTCGCACAAAGTGCAGCGAAGCGGCACGAGAGTGCGAATTCCTGTCGGCACTGCGGGAGCTTCGAAGAAGCGGAGCAGTGCGAGGACTTATGCACATTTTTTGGAGCTCTAGCAGTGCTGGGGCTTATGCACGGTTCGGCGAAGCACCGGACAGACCGGCAGGCAGAGTGGTAGTGCTATAGCGCCGCGCGGATTTCCGCACGGAGAAAAATGAGGAGAAGCGGGAAGCTATGAGAGAGAAGATTCTTACCATCATTGAGAAAAATGCGAAGCTGAGCGTGAGGGATATCGCGGCGATTCTGGGAGAGGATGAGGAGAAGGTCGCGGCGGAGCTTGCGGCGATGGAGGAAGAGCATATCATCTGCGGCTACCACACTCTGATCAACTGGGACAGGACCGACGACGAGCGGGTGGATGCACTGATCGAGGTGAAGGTCACGCCGCAGCGTGGAATGGGCTTCGACTCCATCGCCGAGCGGATCTATCAATACGACGAGGTGGACGCGCTCTATCTGATGAGCGGCGGCTACGACTTCACGGTGATGATCAAGGGCAAGACGATGAAGGAGGTGGCGAACTTCGTTTCTATGAAGCTGAGCCCGATGGACTCTGTGCTTTCCACAGCGACGCACTTCGTGCTGAAGCGCTACAAGGATCATGGGACGAGCATCGAGAAGCCGAGACAGGATGAGAGAATGAAGGTATCGCCATGAGAAATCCATTGAATTCGAAGATTACAGAGATACAGCCGAGCGGCATCCGCAGGTTCTTCGATATCGTTGCGGAGATGCAGGATGCGATTTCCCTCGGCGTCGGCGAGCCGGACTTCGATACGCCATGGCATATCCGTGAGGAGGGAATCTACTCGCTGGAGCGCGGCAGAACCTTCTATACCTCGAACTCGGGGCTTCGGGAGCTGAAGGAGGAGATCTCCGCCTATCTGGAGCGGCAGTATGAGGTGCGCTATGATCCCGGCAGCGAGGTCATGGTGACAGTCGGCGGCTCGGAGGCGATCGATCTCGCAATGCGGGTCATGCTGGAGCCGGGCGAGGAGGTGCTGATTCCCCAGCCGAGCTATGTTTCCTATGTGCCCTGCGCGGTTATGGCGGGCGGCACCCCGGTGCCGATCGAGCTTTCTGAGGAGGATGAGTTCCGTCTGACGCCGGAGAAGCTCCGGGAGAAGATCACGGAGCGGACGAAGCTGCTCGTGCTGCCCTTCCCCAACAATCCGACCGGCGCGATCATGGAGTGGGAGGATCTCGAGAAGCTGGTTCCGATCATTGAGGAGCATGACCTCTTTTTGCTGACGGATGAGATCTACGCGGAGCTCAGCTATAAGGGGAAGAGCCGTTCCATCATTGAATTTCCGGGGATGCGGGAGCGCACCGTATACATCAACGGCTTCTCCAAGGCGTACGCAATGACAGGCTGGCGGCTCGGCTATGCCTGCGCACCGAAGCGGATTCTGCAGCAGATGCTGAAGCTGCATCAGTTCGCGATCATGTGTGCGCCGACGACCTCGCAGTATGCGGCGGTGGAGGCGCTCCGGAATGGCGCGGAGGATGTGGTGAAGATGCGCGAGGCGTATAATGAGAGACGGCGCTACCTCGTGTCGAATCTCCGCCGGCTCGGCATGGACTGCTTCGAGCCCTACGGCGCGTTCTATGTCTTCCCGTCCGTGAAGCGTTTCGGGATGTCGAGTGAGGCGTTCGCGACGCAGCTGCTCCGGGAGGAGAGGGTTGCGATCGTTCCGGGCACCGCCTTCGGCAGCTGCGGAGAGGGCTTCATGCGGATCTCCTATGCCTACTCGATCCAGAACCTGAAGAGGGCGCTGGAGCGAATCGAGCACTTTGTCGGCAGACTGGAGAAGAGAGATTGAGCGGCGGCAATGTGATGCGCTGAAGCGTGCTTTCGTTGGTGCCGGGAATCCGGCGGCTTTTGTCTGGGGAGAGAGGGTAGTGCATGGCATGGTATGACAGTGCGGTCTTTTATCACATTTACCCGCTGGGACTCGTCGGCGCGGAGAAGCGGAATACGCTGACGGCGCCCCGCCACCATTTCGCGGAGCTTCGCGCCTACCTTCCTTATCTGAAGGTGCTCGGCGTAGATGCGGTCTATATCGGGCCGCTGTTCCAGTCCGGCACGCATGGTTACGACACGACAGACTATCGGACGGTTGACTACCGTCTGGGGGACAATGAAGACTTCCGCAGCTTCGTACGGGATGCGCATAACTGCGGCATCCGCATCATTGTGGACGCGGTCTTCAATCACACCGGGCGAGGCTTCTTCGCCTTTCGGGACATACAGGAGCGGGGAGAAGCGTCTCCGTACCGGAGCTGGTACCGGGGCATAGACTTCGGCGGGAGATCTGCGTTTGGCGATGCCTTCCGCTACGGCTGCTGGAGAGAGTATCCGGAGCTTCCGGCATTGAATTTCAATGAGGAGGCAGTGCGGAAATACCTGATCGAGACGGTGCGCTATTGGGTTTCGGCGTTTGACATCGACGGACTGCGGCTGGACTGCGCGGACGTGCTGGATCTGTCCTTCCAGAAGTCGCTCCGGTACTTCACGAATCCGATGAAGCCGGACTTCTTCCTGCTGGGAGAGGTGATTCACGGGGAATATGCCCGTTGGGTCAATGCGGAGACACTGCATTCGGTGACGAACTATGAGCTGCACAAGTCCATTTACTCCGGCTTCAACGATCACAATTTTTTTGAGATCGCGCACAATCTGAACCGGAATCTCGCAATCGCGAGGGAGCTTTATACCTTTCTGGAGAACCATGACGTAGACCGGATCGCTTCGAAGCTTCGGGAGCCGGAGGATCTGCGGCTCTGTTATATGACGCTCTTCACCCTGCCGGGGCATCCGTCCATTTACTACGGCGGAGAGTTCGGCCTGGAGGGACGGAAGGAGGGCGGCGACGACAGCCCGCTCCGTCCGGCGATCGACCAGGAACGCATGAAGCCGAACGAGCTTACGAGCTTCGTGGCGAAGCTGGCGGAGATCCACGGCAGGAATACGGAGCTGCAGATCGGGGAGTACAAGGAGCTGTACCTCCAGTGCAGGCAATGGGCGTATGCCAGATATGACCGGAACAGCGCGGTGATCACGGCGCTGAATAACAGCAGGGAGGCAGCGGGCTTCTATGTGACGCTGCCGGTTCAGGGGCGGCTCGTCGTGGATCTTCTGAGCGGAGAGGAGCTCCGGCCGGAGGGGGACAACCGGCTCTTCATCCGCCTCGAGGCGAAGGAGGGGCGGCTCATCAAGGTGAAGATCTGACGGACTGCCGCGGTGCGGCAGAGTCGTTGGCGGAATTTTCTGGAAGCGCTGATTTCGGAGAGCCTGCGCGGGACGGAAAGCAGGGGGCATTTGCATACGTTTTCCGGAGCAAAGCAGGGGAAAGGCAGCGTTTCTTTTCGAAGAGTGCTATGGAGGAAGCGGCTATGAACAAAAGGATGGGGAAGAAGCAGGCGAAGCTTGCCGCGGGCAGGAGAGTGGCAGTGGAGAGAGAGCAGGCACCCGCGTTGGCGCAGGAGAAGCCGACGGCTTCGAAGCCGGCGCTGGATGCGGACGGCAATCCGCTGGATCCGGTTTTTCTCACTGAGCTGGATCGCTACCTCTTCGGGGAGGGACGGCATTACCGGATCTATCAGAAGCTGGGCGCGCATCCCGCCATGCTGTCGGGAAGAAAGGGGATGCATTTCGCCGTCTGGGCGCCGCACGCACGGGCGGTCTCCATCGTATCGGACCGGAACGGCTGGAACCCGGACGCGAACTATATGCTGCCGCTGGAGACGAGCGGGATCTACGAGGGCTTCATTCCGGATATGGGCTTCGGCGAGATCTATAAGTATGTGATCCATACGGGCTCCGGCGATTTGCTCTACAAGGCGGATCCCTATGCCTTCTCCGCCGAGTTCCGACCGGGGACCGCTTCGAAAACAGTGGACATTTCAGGCTATCGCTGGGGCGATTCGGCATTTCTCCGGAGGAGAGCCGAGGGAAGCACCTTTGAGAAGCCGATGGCGATCTACGAGGTGCATTTCGGCTCATGGCGGAAGCTGGATACCGAGGAGCGGAACGGCTTCATGAACTACCGTGAGCTCGCGGCGCAGCTCGCGGAATACTGTACGGATATGGGCTATACGCATGTGGAGCTGATGGGGATTGCGGAGCATCCGCTGGACGCCTCCTGGGGCTATCAGGTGACCGGCTATTATGCGCCCACCTCCCGCTACGGGGAACCGCAGGATTTCATGTATCTCGTGGACTACCTGCACCGCGCCGGAATCGGCGTAATCCTCGACTGGGTACCGGCACATTTCCCGAAGGACGCGCAGGGGCTCGCGGATTTCGACGGCACGCCGACCTACGAGTATCCGGATCCGCGGATGGGAGAGCATCCGGACTGGGGAACGAAGGTATTCAACTATTCGAAGAATGAGGTGAAGAATTTCCTGATCGCGAACGCGCTTTACTGGTACGATGAGTACCATATCGACGGGCTGCGTGTGGATGCGGTCGCTTCGATGCTTTATCTTGACTACGGAAGGAAGGAAGGACAGTGGGTGCCGAACCGCTATGGCGGAAACGGAAATCTGGATGCGATGGAGTTCTTTAAACACCTGAATTCTATCGTGGCAGGCAGGAAGGACGGTGCGATCATCATTGCGGAGGAATCGACGGCATGGCCGAAGGTCACGACCAGACCGGAGGACGACGGGCTCGGCTTCACCTACAAGTGGAACATGGGCTGGATGCATGATTTCCTCGACTACATGAAGCTGGATCCCTATTTCCGGAAGGACAATCACAATAAGATGACCTTCGGCATGAGCTACGCAACGAGTGAGAAGTTTATCCTCGTGCTCTCGCATGATGAGGTGGTGCATCTGAAGTGTTCGATGATCAACAAGATGCCGGGAGAGCTGCCGGACAAGTTCCGGAACCTGAAATGCGGCTACTTCTTCATGTTCGGGCACGCCGGCAAGAAGCTCCTGTTCATGGGACAGGACTTCGGGCAGTTCCATGAATGGAATGAGAATGTGGCGCTGGACTGGTATCTCACCGAGGAGCCGATGAACCGGAACCTGCAGAGCTTCCTCCGGGATCTGCTGCATCTCTACCGGCGCTATCCGGCGATGTACAAGAAGGACGATTCATGGGACGGCTTCCAATGGATCAATGCGGACGATGCCGAGCGCTCGATCTTCAGCTTTGTCAGAAAGGACGGCACGGGAAAGAATTCGCTTCTCTTCGTGGTAAATATGACGCCGGTGGAGAGGCCGGACTATGTGGTCGGCGTACCCGTGAAGGGGAAATATACGCTGCTGCTTGACGAGAACGGTGCGGTTTCCGCGAGGGCGCGGAGCACGGCATTCACCGCGAAGGAGGGCGAGTGCGACCGTCAGCCCTACCGGATTGCTTACCCGCTTCCGGCATATGGCTGTGCAGTGTTCGCCTTTGACGAAAAAGGGAAGGAGAAATAAAGGGGAAGATCTGTCCTGTTATTTCCCATGCCGGATCTTCAGCCCCCGGTACCGGTTCAGGGCAGCACAAAATTCCTGCTTTCTGGGGAGAGCCAGATTGCCGGGGTGCCCCGTATAGGGGGAAATGCTGTCCAGTCCCTGCTTCTCGATCTGGGAATAGAGCTTATCTGCGGCACGGGAGAGACCCAGCCTGTCATCCAGAATCTTCTTATTGAAATAATCCAGCATCACCGCCAGTGCATTGACCTGCTTCTCATCCACCAGCTGCTCCAGACAGGACACATCGATGCTTTCTCTGTCGTAGGAAATGCTTTCCTTTCCCCTTGCCTTCCAGCGATCCTCTCTTCCTCGAAGGGGAAAGCTTTCCTGCAGCGGGATCCGCTCGGCGACGGCACCGAAGTGCTCCTGCGGGGCTTCTCTTTTTTCCCCGCTTTCTGCTGCAATGGCGAGGGCTTCTTCTGTCACATCTCTCGGCATATATTCGTCCATCATAATGACCCGGTCTGCCACGGCGAAATAATCTCCGCAGCCGCCGACGATCAGTATGGTGGAGACTCCCAGATCGCGGTATAGAGCTTTTACCTTGTCCACAAAGGGTGTAATGGGCTCCTTGTCCTTTGCGATCAGCTTCTGCATTTTGCAGTCGCGGATCATGAAATTGGTGGCGGAGGTATCTTCGTCGATTAACAAAAGGGAAGCCTTGCTCTCCAGTGCTTCTATGACATTGGCAGCCTGAGAGGTGCTGCCGCTGGCATTTTCCGTGGAGAAGCGCTGCGTATCCCTTTTTCCGGGAAGGTTGTTGATGAAGGGGCTGATGTTTACCCCTTCTACACTTCGCCCGTCCTCCGCCCGGATCTTCACGGCATCCGGACAGGTGATGACAAACTCTCTGCCATCTCCGGAAATATGGTGGTATACTCCTCTTTCCAGCGCATTCAGCAGGGTGGACTTTCCATGATAGCCGCCGCCGACGATCAGGGTGATTCCCTTTTCTATTCCCATCCCTGAAATCTGCTTTCCGCTGGGCAGGGTGAAAGAAAGCTCCAGATTTTTGGGGCTCTGGAAGGGAAGCCCTTCCGGGAGGATGCTGTCGTCGACGCCGCTTTTTCTCGGCAGGACAGAGCCGTTGGCGATGAATGCGACCAGATTCCTTTCCGCCAGAGAATTCTGTATATACTCCTGATCCAGATAGAGCAGTACCTGACGCTTCAACGCCGCCTGGTCTATATTGGCATAGAGACAGGAGCTTTCCACCAGTCTTGGCAGGAGCTTCTGGAAGATCACATTGGCCTCCCTGCCCAATATTCTCCGTCCCGCAGCGGGAAGCCCTGCTTCCAGCCGGATTTCCACCTGATGCTCCTTGATCAGTACCGAGGTTCGCTCCAGAATTTCCTGCCCGCAGCGGTCAATGAAGATCTGATTGCTGTTTCCGGTGGAGGAGGGGCTGTCCTCCCCCCTTTTTCTGCCATAGGCTCTGGCATAGGGATTCTCTTTTTTTTCCTCCTTTTTCGGCAGATTCCGCAGATTCCGCCGGAAGCTTCTGGTCAGAAAGTCCGAAACCGCAATCCGTTTGGATTTGCTGTCTATCAGATCCTGCGGCAGCCCCACGGTTTTATCCTCTAAAACAATCCGGATTTTAGAGGGCGGCGCAAAGGGATCCACCTGCACATGGTCGATACAGAGAATATATTGGGGAAAACGGTAGTCTCCCTGAATTCTTTTATAAGAAGAGTAGCCCTGCTGATCCAGAGAAAGCAGTTCCCGTTCCAGCTCCTGTTCGCTTTTCAAATCACACCTCCTGTCAGGGAATCGCTGCTTTCTTCATGCTTTACGTCCATGGTACGTGCGTCATGAATCAATCAGTGTTTCCATTGGATATCGTTTTTTTGCGTGCTACCTGACAGCGTACTCATAACGGATGCGTATGTCAATGGGGATATGGATTTTGAATGGGAGGAAAGGGAACAAAAAGGAAAAGAGATTAAAGAAGGAAGGGAAAAAATTTGAAAAAATTAGCACTCAACTCTTTACAGTGCTAACAATCATGCTATAATATAATCCATAGGCCGGAAGAAAGAACCGGAGAGAGTAGGGAAGAGCAGAGCGGGTATGCAGCAGAGCCGCTGAAAGGAGTGGGTTATGAACATTAATAAATTTACGCAAAAGGCAGTGGAGGCGATCAATAATAGTCAGAAAATCGCGATGGACTACGGGCATCAGGAGCTAAAGGAGCTGCACCTGCTGTACAGTCTTATGACAATGGAGGGAAGTCTGCTCGCGCAGCTCTTCACGAAGATGGGTGTGGATCCGGAGCGCTTCCGGGGCGCAATGGAGGAGGAGCTTCGAAAGCTCCCGAAGGTCAGCGGAGCGGGGCAGCAGTATTTCTCGCAGGATCTGAATCGCGTCGTGATGCATGCGGAGGATCATGCGAAGGCAATGGGGGACGAGTATGTGTCTGTGGAGCATCTCTTCCTCTCGCTTCTGCAGGAGGCAGACAGCAGCCTGAAGGCACTGTTCAGGGAATATCATATTACGAAGGAGGCGTTCCTGCAGGCGCTTTCCGAGGTACGGGGCGGACAGCGGGTCGTCAGCGACAATCCGGAGGCGACCTATGACGCGCTGAACAAGTATGGCTATGAAATGGTGGAGCGCGCGAAGCAGCAGAAGCTCGATCCGGTGATCGGCAGAGATGAGGAGATCCGCCATGTGATCCGGATTCTTTCTCGGAAGACGAAGAACAATCCCTGTCTGATCGGCGAGCCTGGCGTCGGCAAGACTGCCGTCGTCGAGGGGCTGGCGCAGCGGATCGCTGGCGGAGATGTCCCGGATTCGCTGAAGGACAAGCGGGTCTTCGCGCTTGATATGGGTGCGCTGATTGCCGGGGCGAAGTACCGCGGCGAATTTGAGGAGCGGCTGAAGGCGGTATTGGATGAGGTGAAGAAGTCCGAGGGGCAGATTCTCCTCTTCATCGATGAGATCCACAATATCGTCGGCGCAGGGCGGACGGAGGGCTCGATGGATGCCGGAAATCTGCTGAAGCCGCTGCTGGCAAGGGGAGAGCTGCATTGTATCGGAGCGACGACGCTGGATGAGTACCGGAAGTATATCGAAAAGGATCCGGCGCTGGAGCGGCGGTTCCAGCCGGTGCAGATTTCAGAGCCGAATGTCGAGGATACGATCTCCATTCTCCGTGGGCTGAAGGAAAAATACGAGGTCTATCATGGCGTGAAGATCACAGACGGCGCGCTCGTCGCGGCAGCAACCCTGTCCGATCGCTATATCAGCGATCGTTTCCTGCCGGATAAGGCGATCGACCTCGTGGACGAGGCGTGCGCGCTCATCAAGACTGAGATGGAGTCTATGCCGGAGGAGCTCGATGAGCTGAACCGGAAGATCATCCAGCTGGAGATCGAGGAGAAGGCGCTGGAGAAAGAGGATGATGCGCTGTCGAAGGAACGTCTCACGGCGCTTCGGAAGGAGCTTTCGGAGCTGCAGGATCGGTTCAAGGCGCAGAAGGCGCAGTGGGATAATGAGAAGAGCTCTGTCGGGAAGCTGCAGGGTCTTCGGGAGCAGATGGACCGCCTGCATTCCGAGGTGGAAATCGCGACGAGAAACGGAGACTATGAAAGAGTCGGCAAGCTCCGCTATCAGGATATTCCGGCATTGGAAAAGCAGATCGCGGAGGAAGAGGAGCGGACGCAGGGCAGCGCGGCTGCGCAGCTCGTGCAGGATCGGGTCAATGAGGAGGAGATCGCAAAGATCATCAGCCGCTGGACCGGTATTCCGGTCTCTAAGCTGAATGAATCCGAGCGCTCGAAGGTGCTGCATCTGGATGAGGAGATTCACAAGCGTCTGATCGGGCAGGATGACGCGGTGGAGAAGGTGACGGAGGCGATTCTCCGTTCCAAGGCGGGGATCAAGGATCCGACGAAGCCGATCGGCTCCTTCCTCTTCCTGGGGCCGACCGGCGTGGGGAAGACGGAGCTCGCCAAGGCGCTGGCGGAGAACCTCTTCGATGATGAGAACGCGATGGTGCGGATCGATATGTCGGAGTACATGGAGAAATATTCCGTCTCCCGGCTGATCGGTGCAGCGCCCGGCTATGTTGGCTACGAGGAGGGTGGTCAGCTCACGGAGGCAGTCCGCAGGAAGCCATATACGGTCGTTCTCTTCGACGAGATCGAGAAGGCGCACCCGGATGTCTTCAATATCCTTTTACAGGTGCTGGACGACGGCAGAATCACGGACTCGCAGGGCAGGACGGTGGACTTCAAGAACACCATCATTATCCTGACCTCGAATCTGGGGGCACAGGATCTGCTGGAGGGCATCGACCGGGACGGCAACATCTCGGAGGAAGCGAAGCGGCTCGTGATGGAGCAGCTTCATGCGGCATTCCGTCCGGAGTTTCTGAATCGTCTGGATGAGATCATTCTCTTCAAGCCGCTGAGCAGGTCGGATATCGGCAGAATCATGGATCTGATTCTCGCAGACATCAATCACCGGCTCGCCGACCGCCGGCTTACGATCCGGCTGAGTGAGGAGGCAAGAGGCTTTATCATGGAAAACGGCTACGATCCAAGCTTCGGCGCGCGGCCGCTGAAGCGCTTCATGCAGAAGAATGTGGAGACGACGGTGGCGCGGATCATCCTCGAGGATCGGGTGAGGGAGGGGGATTCCATCCTCCTCACGCTGCGGGACGGGAAGCTCAGCGCAGAAGTGGAATGAAAGAAAAGCATATCCTTATGAAGACAATGTCTTCATAAGGATATTGTCTTTTTATAGGGACTATTCGCGGAGAAAAAAGAGAGTTATACTGACGGCATCAAAGAAAGAAGGTCGGCGGCGTGCATAGACGGAGCGATTCTTCTTCATCTTGTCTTTTTGGCGGCCTGCGGCTATCTGCCTCTATCTCTTTCGAAAATCCAAAGTACCTTCCTTTTCACCGCCCTTATCTTGTGGCATCAGAGGGTTCCTCGGCGGCTGCCGTCTGCGGCGGCTCCGATCGGAAACAGACCTTCCGGTCTTCAGCAGTTCTTTGCGCGCTTCTGCCGCGCTGCCGCCTTTTTTCTTTCCTTTTTCTTTTCTTTTTTTCTGAACTTTCATACTATCCCTTTAGCTTTTCGTCGACTGCGGCAGAGCCCGCAGACCTTCGGTTCGGTACTTTTCGGGGATGCCGGGAAGTGCTGTCCCTTTTTCTTCGCCGTTTCGGCGCGGTACTCATTTTTTGAAATCTCATTTTTTGCTTTGTGTTTTCTGTCAGGAGGTGTCGAGATGGAAAAGGTGCTTGCGGTCTATGATCGGGATCGGCTGTATATAGAACGGCTGGGAAATTTTCTTCGGCAGCGAAGGGAGCTTCCCTTTCAGGTCTACGGCTTTTCCGAGGCAGAGGCGCTCCGGCAGTTTTCCAGGAAAAAGGAGATCGATATCCTGCTCTATGCGGAGGAGGAGCCGAGGCTTCTGAACGGAATCCCCGCGGCAGATCGAATTCTGCTCTCGGAGGAGGGGACGCAGGATATGGAGGGAGGTGCGATCTATAAGTATCAGGCGGGAGACAGCCTGGTTCGGGAGCTGCTGCAGCGCTATGGAGAGGTGCGCGCCGAGGCGGGAGGGCAGGGCGCAGGGGGCTCGGAGCTCTATATGGTGTTCAGTCCGATCGGGCGCAGCGGGAAGACAGGCTTTTCGTTGGCGCTCTCGAGGGTACTCTCCGAGGACCGGCGGATCCTTTTCCTTTCACTGGAGGAGACAGGCATGCTTTTTCCCGCGCCGGCGGGGGAGGGCAGGAAGGGACTTTCCGAGGCGCTGTATTATTTCAAGGAAGGGAATCTCGATACGGCGAAGCTGCTTCCGCTGCTTCGGGAGGAGCAGGGATTCTGTGTTCTGCCGGGGATGAAGAACCCGGATGACCTTTCCATCCTGAGTGCACAGGAGCTGGCCCGGTTTCTCCGGCTTCTATCCGAGCTTGCGCCCTGCGACGCGATTGTAATCGATACCGATCCGGTGATTTCCCGTTTTTATGAAACCTTTTCCCTTTGCCGCAGGGTTTTCGTCCCGATACGGGAGGATGCGGCGAGCAGCAGGAAGCTCGCAGTATTTCAGCGCTTTCTGGAAAAAGAGGGGACGCAGGACGCGGCGGGCTTCGTAAAGCTGCTTCTGCCTTGCCCGGACAGGGATATTTCGGAAAGCGGATTCGGTGACGGTGCGGACGGTGGACTGCGGGAATATACGGAGGCGGTTGTGCGGCGGTATATTTTGTGAGAGGAAAAGCAGGAAAATGAATCTGAAGGAGCTGAAAAAGCAGATCAAAACAGAGGTACTCGATGGAATGTCCGCGGAGCAGCTTTCGGATCGGAGTCTCTATGAAAAAATCGACGGGATTCTCTTTTCCTATGAGGGACTTCGCCTGAAGGAGCGGCTGTATCTAAGGGATGCGGTCTTCAACAGCTTCCGGAGGCTCGATCTCCTGTCGGAGCTTCTGGACGATCCGTCGATTACGGAGATCATGATCAACGGGAGCCAGAATATCTTCGTGGAGCGAGAGGGACGGACGGCGCGCTGGACACATGGCTTCGAGAGCGCGGAGCAGCTGGAGGAGCTGATCCAGCAGATTGTATCCCGGATCAATCGGGTGGTGAATACCAGAAGCCCGATCGTGGATGCCCGACTGGAGGACGGCTCGCGGGTGCATGTCGTACTGCCGCCGGTCAGCCGGGAGGCGACGGTGACGATACGGAAGTTTCCGGAGCCGATCACGATGGAGCGCCTGATCGCCTATGAGTCGCTGACAGAGGAGGCGGCGGAATTTCTGAAGGGACTGGTTCGGAATGCTTACAATATCTTCATTTCAGGCGGCACGAACAGCGGGAAAACCACCTTCCTGAACGCCCTTTCCCAGTTCATTCCCGAGGAGGAACGAGTGATCACGATCGAGGATTCCGCAGAGCTGCAGCTTCGGGGGATTCCGAATCTGGTCAGTCTGGAGACACGCAATGCCAATGCGGAAGGGGAAGGGGAGGTTGGCATTTCCGCGCTGATTCGGGCGAGTCTCCGGATGAGCCCGAATCGTATCATCGTGGGAGAGGTACGGGGCGGGGAGTGTCTGGATCTCCTGAATGTCCTGAATACGGGGCACAGCGGAAGTCTCTCCACCGGCCATGCCAATTCCGGCAGGGACGCGCTGTCCAGAATGCTGGTCATGGTACTGCAGAGCGGAGCGGATATCCCGGTGGAGGCGATCCGCGGGATGATCGCCTCCGCAGTACAGGTCATCGTGCATCTGGGACGGACGAAGGATCACAGACGGAGAGTGCTGGAGATACTGGAAATTACGGGGATGGAAGATGGAGAGATTCAGACGAACTGTATATTCGCTTATAACGGCACAAGGCTGGAGAAGGTGGGTGCGTTGGAAAATACGAGAGGATTTTCCCATTGACTACCGGAGCTACCGGCTCTCGCCGCCGGAATACCTGCGTTATCTTCTGCAGGGAATGCTTGCCGCTGCGGTCTTCGTATTTACCTTTTATCGGAGCCGGACACTTTTTCTTGCGAGTCTGCCGCTTATGCTCTTTTATCCATTTTTGCAGTGCGGGAGGCTTGCGAGACGGCGGCAGCAGCGGCTTCTCCGGGAATTTCAGGAGGCGCTGGGCGTACTGCATTCCTTTCTTTCCGCAGGCTATTCCGTAGAGAATGCCTTTCGGCGCGTCCGTCCGGAGCTTTGGCAGCTTCTGGGGGAGGATGCGCTCCTTCTCGGAGAATGGGATATTTTTCTGAAAGCCATGGAGCTGAACCAGCCGCTGGAGAATGCACTTCGGGATTTCTCTCTCCGCTCCGGACTGGACGACATTCAGAATTTCTCGGAGGTCTTCCTGCTTGCCAGGAGATCCGGCGGGGAGCTGTCACGGATACTTGGAAATACGACCGGTATCATCCGGGAGAAGCTCATGGTGGCGGAGGAGGTTTTGACGATGAACGCCGATAAGCGCTATGAGCAGAAGATCATGAATCTGATCCCTTTCCTGCTCATCTGGTATATGAATCTCTCTTCACCGGACTTCTTTTCGGTGCTTTATTCGACATTGGCGGGACGGATCTGCATGACGCTTTGCCTGCTGCTCTATCTTCTGGCGTGTTATCTTTCCGAACGGATTCTGGACATTGAGGTATGAGAATGAGAGGAAGGACATATTTGCGGACGCTCTGCGGGAAGCTGCAGAGGCGGCTTCGCGGCGTGAAAAAGAGGCTTCTGCGGCAGCAGTTTCTCGCCGTACTGCTTTCTCTTCTGCTCTCTGCCCTGCTGTATTTACAGGGGCTTTCGGAGACGGACATCCTACCCGGGATGCGCCTTCTCAGGGAAGAGCCGGGGCGCTCGGAGAAGAGCTATCAGCTGGAGGTGAGCGGTCTTTCGGAGAAAACGCTTCCGATGGAGGTCAGGGTCTCGCCGCGGCGGTACCGGGCGGAGGAAGCGGAGGCGGTTTTTACGGAGCTCTATCAGAGCATGGAGCACCGGATCACCGGAGAGACAGAGAGTCTGGATGCAGTTACGGAAGACCTGCATCTGCCGTCTTCCTTTCCGGAGCTCGGGATTCGGGTGAGCTGGGAATTCTGTCCGGAGCCGGAGGGGAAGACACAGCAGGAGAGGGATGTGTATGAGCGGAAATACGGGTCTCTGATCGAGGAGGACGGTACAGTGCACAATGAGGACTTCTCGGAGGGAGAGTCGGTGTCCGGGCATCTCCGATTCGTATTGAGCGCAGATGTCGTGCCGGACAGCGCGCATCCGGAATATCTGGATCGGCGTTATCATTCTCTGCCGTATTCTCTGTTTGTGACAGTGCTGCCGCGGCGCTATACCGTGACGGAGAGCCTGCAAAAGGCGCTGGAAAAGGAGCTGCGCCGTATTGACAGCAGCACGCTGGCGGAAGCACAGTACCCCCTGCCGGAGCAGCTGCTCGGGCACAGGATACGCTTTTCCATGCCGAAGAACCGCAGCTATCTCTATCTGCCGCTGCTGGGAATTCTCTTTGCTGCCGGACTCTACTTCCGGGAGCAGGAGAACAGGAAGCAGGAGAAGCGGAAGCGGGAGCGTCAGCTCCTTCTGGACTATGCGGAGCTGGTGTCGAAGCTGAATGTCTATCTCGGGGCGGGGCTCACGATCCGGAATGCTTTTTCAGAGATCAGCAGCCACTATGACGTGCTGCGGGAGAGCACGGGAGGAGAGGATCGCTGGCTGTATCGGGAGCTTCGAGAGATTCCGCGGAAGCTTCGGGAGAATATTCCCGAGTCGGAGGTTTATCGGGCGTTCGGCGAGAGCATTGGGCTGCGTCCCTATACGAAGCTGGTCAGTCTGATCGAGCAGAGCCGGAAAAACGGTTCCGGAGAGCTGCGTTCCCTGCTTTCACTGGAAATGGCGGATGCCTTCGAGCTTAGGAAGACGGAGGCACGGAGACGGGGGGAGGAGGCGGGGACGAAGCTGCTGCTGCCGCTCCTGCTCCAGCTTCTGATCGTGATGCTCGTCATCGTCGTGCCTGCCGTTACCGTCTTCCGATAGGGGTGTGGGAGATGTGTCTCCCGCAGGACGTATAGGATTGGCGTTGCCGAAGTTTTCGGCATGAGAGTTTACTGGAAGACGCGGGGGAGAAAGGAATTCCTCTCGTTTCCGAAGACAAAAGAACAGGAGGAAAAAAATGAAGAAAAAGTATTGGGAAAAGGTGGAAAGAATGAAAGAAACGGGAGTATGCACAGTACGGCGGCTGCTGCGGAGAAGCGGAGCGCTTCTGCGGGATGAATCCGGAATGGGAACGATAGAAATGGTGCTTCTGATCGTCGTACTGATCACACTGGTACTGATCTTCCGTACGAGGATCTCGAAGGTATTGGATAAAATACTGGATCAGATCAACAGCTCTGCGAGTGGCGTCTGGGAGAACTATGTCTGAAGGGGAGGGGTAATCTGCCGAATATGCGTTCGGTGGGAGAGAGCTGCCCGTCTCCCGTCTCGGAACGCGAGCAGTACAGGGATCCTATGGAGAGGAGGCGGAGAGTGCCGCGAAGAGCTTCTATCAGTATATTTTTTTCCTTGATTTTCGCCATGATTGCGGCGTTGATCCTGACGATTACGGAGTCTGCCCGCAGCTTCTCGCAGCGCTTCTATATGCAGGTCGCACTGGATTCTGCCATGGAGTCCCTGTTCTCTCAGTATCACAGAACGCTCTGGGAACGGTATCGGATACTGGGTCTGGAATACCGGGAGGACGGAGACCTGATGGATGAGCTGCATGGCTTCCTGCTCCCCTACCTTGACTGCAAGGATCTCTTTCCGGTGCGTCTGGAGAGGGAGGATCTGCTTTTTGACGGGCACAGCCTGCTTTCTGAAGGAAATGCGATGGAGGAGGAGATCCTCGAATATATGCAGTTCGGACTGGTGGAATCTGCGATTCGATTTGCGGAGCAGGAGTGCATGGCGACGGATCTGCCCGGAGAGCTCCGGCAGCTGTGCTGCCATGCAGGAGAAAGTGAGCCGATGGAGACAGTGCAGCGTGCCTATCAGGTGGACAGCAGGTCACTGCAGGCGATCGAGGATGCGCTGCTGGAGATTTCGAAGCTCTGCAAAGAGGAGCAGAGCGTGCATGAAAGCGCGCAGCGCTGCCTGTCGGCGGAGGACGCGGACGGGTTTTACCGTGCCGCAGAGAAGCTGCAGGAGCTCTGGAAGAAGCATAGGGACGCAGTGCGGAAATTTCAGAAAGCCGCGGATCGCCTCTCGGAGCAGGTTGCTGGACTTCGGCAGCGCTATGAGGCAGAGAAGATATCCTTAGGGGAGGAGAGTGCAGAGCTTGCAGAGGCAGAGATCCGGGAATATGAGAGCTATATTTCGGAAAAGGGTATACTGCGGGAAGAGATCGGCGGGATGAGCGCGCAGGCGGAGGGTCTGTCGGCGGATACGGACGGACTGGTACAGGAGGTACGGGAGCTTGAGGCGTGGGCGGAGGAAGCGCTTTCGGAGCTGGATGAGGAGGACGAGGGAGAGGAGGAGATCTATGAAGCAGTTCATCGCTTCTACAGCTCTGCGGAGCGGCGCTGGAGCGCGCTTTCCCTGCTCCGCTATGAGGCGGAGGCTTCGGTGATACATGCGGAAACGAAACGAAGCCTGGACAATGTTCGGGAGCTCTGGGAGGGGAAGCTTCTGGAGCGCCTGTTTCCCTCCGGCGCGGCGATGCCGTCCCGGGAGGCGGTATTCACGGAGGATGCGACGCTTCGAGCGGTATCTGCGGCATCGCCGCTTGATATCGCGGTACTGGGAGAGTATAGCCTGCGGTATTTCGGCCTCTTTCATCCTGCACCGTCTTCGGGACCGCTGCCGCCGAGTGATTCCGCACAGCCGCTGCCGCCGAGTGGTTCCACACAGCTGGAAGCAGAATATCTTCTTTCGGGAAAGGATAACGATTATGAGAACCTTTCCGAGGTAGTTCGGCGGCTTGTTTTGCTCCGAGAGCTGATGAATTTGCTTTTTCTCTATCAGACGCCGACGAAGCGGGCGGCGGCGCGAGGGTTTGTGACGACGATGCTCTGTGTGACAGCGAATCCGATTCTGATTTCTGTGCTGACCTTCTTCGTACTGGGGGTATGGGCGTACGGGCAGGCGCTTCTGGATGTGCAGATGCTGCTCGAGAACGGGAGAGTTCCGTTTCTTCATACAGAGGAGAGCTTTCGACTGTCCTTGGAGGAGCTTTTGTGGATGGGGAAGGAAAAAAGTCTGCCGCCAAGCGGGGGAACATGGCAGGGACTTTCTTACCAGGATTATCTTCGCATATTTCTTTTTGGAGAGGGACTGCGGGGACAGGATCTCGTCCTGCATCGGATGCAGATCGCCATGCAGCGGAATCTGCGGAAGGTCGGGGAGGATGCCTCCCGCCGCTTCGGCTTTTCACATTGTCTGTATGGCGTCTCTGCGACGGCGGATCTGTCCTCCAGACATATTTTGGCGGAGCAGAGGATCGTCGCTCTGTTGAGGGGGAAAAATGATGAGCAGAGTTATTCCTTTGCGCTCCGGAGCAGCTACCGATACAAAAATGATACGATGTAGCCGCGGCTCCATCACGGTGGAGGCGGCGTGCTCTCTCAGTATCCTGCTCTTCTGTATGCTTATCCTGCTGACACCTATGCTTGCGCTCCGACAGCAGCTTCATACCACGGTGGTGCTGGAAAGAAATGCGCGGCAGCTCGCGAAGTGGAAGTATCTGGAATATTACGGGAAGCGTACGGGCAGGCTGAAGCTTTCCTCCGAAACGGTCTCCGCGGCAGAGACAGGGCTTTCCATCCTTAAAGTACGGCAGGAGCTTCAGACAGAGGGGATGAAACGGCTGGATCTCCTGTCCGAGAGCAGGATCGGGGAGGAGGAGATCCTGCTCGTACTGAATTACGCGGTTAATATTCCTTTCCCGTTTCTGCACAGGAAGGGCTTTACGGGGCAGGTGGTTGCGAGCCGGAGGGCGTGGATCGGGGCGAGACCCTACCGATTCTCGGAGGAGGATGAGGAGGGGGAGGAGCAGCTGGTCTACATCGGCAGCCGGAGCGATGCCGTCTACCATACGGATCGGAACTGCTCCTATCTCCGCAGCAGCTTTCAGAGCGGCAGTGCGGCGGAGCTTGCAAACATGCGGAATCGCTTTGGAGAGCGGTATCAGCCCTGCCATTGCTGCAAGCCGGAGAAGGATGCGGCGCTGGTGTATTTCACGGAGGGCGGGAAGCGCTTCCACAGCGCAAGCTCCTGCCCTGCGATGCAGAGCCATCCGCATATCATCACATTGAAGCAGGCAATTGCGGAGGGGCGGCATGGCTGCTGCCGCTGCGCCGCCTGAGAAAGGAGAAGTTATGCCGTCGCTCTTGACGAGTATTGTGCTTTGCTTCTATCTGCTGAGTTTTTTTCTCTGTATCTGTCATGACATCTGGAGCCGGACGCTCCCCTCCTATCTGCTTTTCGGGCTTTTTCTCTTCGGGGTTCCGGCATTTCTGCTCCGGCTCGTCAGTATCTCCGAGCCGTTCTCTTTTCGCGGGATCCTGCAGCTGATGCTCTCTTTCGCACCCGGGGCGCTGCTGCTCCTGCTGGGTCTTTTTTCCGGAGAAGCAGTGGGGTTTGGGGATGGACTCTTCTTCCTGCTGTCCGGCTGCTATATTCCGGGGCTGCCGCTCCTTCTGATTCTGCTGCTGGGGCTTTTTACCTCTGCACTCGTCAGCATCGGACTGCTTGCCTACGGGAGGTGGAAGGGAAAGAGTATGCGGAAGCGAAGCATTCCCTTTCTGCCCTGCCTGATTCCTGCGCTGCCGATTCTGCTGCGCGCGTTTCCGAGCCTTTAGGAGGAATTCATTATGTATACAATCGAGCTCAGCTATGTGCTGGCGATCTCACTGGCGGCAATTTTTTATCTTCTGAACGGGACGATACAGTATCATCAGGAGCTCTATCATTTCAGCACGTTTCATATCGAGGAGGAGCAGAAGGGTCATAGTCCGGAGGAAGAGAAGAGCTTATTTCAGCCGGAGAAATTCATGCGGGGCATGACCATACTGGAGGATCGGATCGACACAGCGAAAAATGAGCCATGGTTTGAGTGTGGCTGAGAGGAGGGAATATGGAAGAGATCCGCTGCCGGATGGAGAATTCGCTTCGGCACAGTCTTTTGTGCATGGAAACGGAGCTGACAGAGGAGGAGGTCTTCGGGTGTTATGAGAATAAGATGCTTCTCAATACGGAGATTTCGGGCGTACTGCCGGTCAGCTTCCGCGCGGCAGATGGGAGGGGCTGCTTCTGCTATGATGCCTCGAACGCGGTCAGTCTGGAGCAGTTCTTCGAGAATCGGAGTATCGGAGAGGACTTTCTCAGGCGCTTCGTTGAGCAGCTGAATTTACTGCTGGAGACGCTGGAGCGGTATCTCCTTTCGGAGGAGCGTGTACTATGGGAGCCGTCTTTGATTTTCTATGAGGAGGGGCGGATGAGGCTGCTGTTTGCGCTGCTGCCGGGAAAGCAGGAGAGCTTTCTTGAGGGACTTCGGCGTTTTTTTCGCTGGGTACTGGAGCATATCGACTATGATTCTGAGCAGACGATCGTACTGGCATACCGGCTGCTCAGGAAGCTCTCGCGGGAGAGCTTCAAAATCGGAGATTTCCTGCAGGTAGTACGGCAGGAGAGGGAGGAGATGTGTGCGGAGTCCGCAGAGACGGATGGCGTCTTCCGTTTTGTCGGGATGGAGAGAGCCTTATCTCCGGCGAGTCCGGAACAGGAGCCGGGAGGAGCAAGTGCAGCACCTGCTGGGATCAGAGAACGGGAGGACGCCGCGGAAACGGTGGGAGACAAGGAGAGTGAGAAGGTACTGCAGCCGGAAAGCGGCGCCGAGTACGAGATCGACCTGCATGCGGGGGCGGAGAAGCCCTGCGATCTCCCGGCATGGCTTGCCCGATACGGGAAGCTGCTTCTGGGCGTTCTGCTTCTTACGGGAATTCCGGGCGGGCTCTTTCTGCTGGAGGGAAGGGAGTCGCTGCTGCATTTTCTTCCGCTGGTGCTTCTGATCGACGGCGGGATCGTCCTTTGCCTGATCATGGACGCGATGCTGCTGCGCTTACCGGAGACGGAATCCTAGGGAGGTGCTGCTTTGAGCCCGGCAGCTTCCGCGATCAATTGCAGGCGGGACAGGATCGGATCGAAGCAGATAAGATGGGAGCGAAGAAAGAGAGCCCCTGCTGCGAAGCTTCCTTCGCAGCAGGGGCTCTTCGGATGAGCAGGATAGAAAATATTTCGGCAAATCCTACATATGATCCGCGATATTCAGCCAGCTCTCGAGGAGCGCAGTCTCCTCCGGACGTTCCTTCGTCAGATTGGCGGCGGCAATCACCGGCAGCCATTTGTTGACGTAGGAGGAGTCGGTATGCGTCTTCGCGCAGAAGCAGTTGTAGTATTTCTTCGCGAGCGTCTCATCCTCCAGATAAAGGGTGATGTAGGTTCTCGCCACATCGCCGGAGGCGTTGCCCTGTGTTGCGTGTACCCAGTCGATCAGGTACATGCTGCCGTCGTCCCGGACGATGATATTGGAGGGGCGGAAGTCTCCATGACAGAGCTTGAAGTGCTTCGGCATCGATTCCAGCCGTGTCAGAAGCTCATAGCGAGTGGAGGCATCGATGGTATTCAGACCATTGATCTGATAGGTGATCTTGTCCTTCATCTTCTGGAGCAGCGGCGCTTTTTTGGAGAAGACCAGCAGCTGGAGCTCGACCATTTTTTCGATGTACTCGTCCTCCCGCTCCGGATGCGCCCGCATCAGCTCGAGCAGCGTCTTCCCCGGGATGTATTCCTTCTCGATGACAAAGCATCCCTCCTCATCCGTAGAGATGCCCAGAATCTTCGATACATTCAGACCGTCGATCTGCTCTACTCTGGCGGTGACAAACGCCTCGTGGAGCACCTCATCCTTTGGGAAGCCCTTCTCAAACACCTTGTAGACTCTGTCTCCGTCCACGTAGATACTCTTCGGTCCGTTTTTGGAAATCAACTCTTTTGCCATATTCAACTCCTTTGGGTAGCGTCCATACAGGACAAAAACCACCCTAACTGATATTCATATTTTACACGATATTGAGGGAAAATGGAATAGAGATTTTGTGAAAAACGAACAAAGCGGGAGGAAAAGTGGAAAACCTGCGCAGGAATGCGCGCCAATGGCGCGTAAAGCAGGAATAAATCAGTACAGCCATAAGTAGTGCGCTGGACGGAAGCGTATGCTATACTGTATAACAATGCGAGGGGCGGATACGGTATGAAGGAGATGTGTCTATGGACAAAATCCGGGTACAAACCGTGCGGTATGCCCTTTCGACGGCATGAGAAAAATAACAGGGAATTTATGACAGAGCAAAAAACGCGGGAGACAATGATACAGGTCTCCGATATTACGAAAATATACCGGCTTTACGACAGGCCGATTGACCGTTTGAAGGAATCCGTCAGCCTCACGCACAGAAATTACCATCGGGATTTCTATGCTCTCCGGAATGTAAGCTTCGAGGTGCGGCGCGGAGAGGCGGTCGGGATCATCGGAACCAATGGCTCAGGGAAATCGACGATGCTGAAGATCATTACCGGCGTGCTGACCCAGAGCGCGGGAACACTTCGGACAGAGGGGACGGTCTGCGCGCTGCTGGAGCTGGGAGCAGGCTTCAACCAGGACTATACCGGCATTGAGAATATCTATATGAACGGGACGATGATGGGCTTTACGCGGGCAGAGATGGACGCGAAGCTGCAGGACATTCTCGATTTCGCGGACATCGGGGACTTCGTATACCAGCCTGTGAAGTCATATTCGAGCGGTATGTTTGTCCGCCTTGCCTTCGCGCTCTATATCTCTGTGGATCCGGATGTGCTGATCGTGGACGAAGCGCTCTCGGTCGGCGATGTCTTTTTCCAGGCGAAGTGCTATCATCGCATGGACGAGCTGAAGCGGAGGGGCACGACGATCCTGATGGTGACGCATGATCTGGGCTCGGTGATGAAATACTGCGACCGCGTGGTTCTTCTGAATCGCGGGGAGAAGGTCGCGGAGGGGCGTCCGGGCGAGATGGTCGACCTTTATAAGAAGATTCTGGCGGGGCAGTATACCGGCAATGAGGATTTCGTAGACGGACAGGACTTCGGCGTAACGTCGGTCGGCGCGGCAGGACTTCCGGACGGAGGACAGGCAGGAGACAGCGCTGCGGGAGAGAAGCGGGAGGACAGCGGGGAGGATGCGCCGGGAGAGCTGATGCAGTCGCGGCTTCCGGTCAACCCGAATGTGCAGCATTACGGCAACGGCAAGGCGGAGATTTATGATATCGGGATCCGGGACGCGCACGGGAAGCTGACGAACGTGCTGCTGAAGGGGGAGGAGTTCTCCATCGTGGAGAGGATCCGCTTCCATGCGGAGATCGAGAGCCCGATCTTTACCTTCACGATCAAGGACAAGCGCGGCATGGATCTCTCCGGGACGAATACGATGTTCGAGGGACAGGATATCGCGCCGGTTCGCGCCGGAGACGAGTATGTTTGCACCTTCCGGCAGAGGATGACATTGCAGGGAGGCGAGTACCTCCTGTCGATCTCCTGCACGGGCTTCGAGCAGGGAGAGCATACGGTCTATGACCGGAAGTATGATATTCTGAGTCTGACGGTGCTTTCCAACAAAAACACCGTGGGAATCTATGATATGGAGTCGGAGGTGACTCTGGAAAGGCATGAAGCATGAGTTTTGTGCAGCATAGAAGCAATCTGATCGAATGGATCTACTTTGCGCGGGCGGAGAGCGGTCTGGAGCAGGCGGCTTCGGTTCTGCTGCTGGGAGACCCTGAGGAGCTGCGCCCGTTTCAGGAGCTGCTCGAGAAGCGGGTTCGCAGTGTTTCCGTGCAGATGCTCGACGGGAAATATGATTATATTGTCATACCGTATCTCGAAAAGCGGGTGCTGCATCTGTTCGGCGGAAAGCCGGAGCGGATGCTGACAGTACTTTCGGAGGAGCATCTGAATCCGGGCGGAGAGCTCGTGCTCGGCATCGCAAATCGCCATGAGCCTGAGCGGCTCGTCAGCGGGATCTATGAAGAGCGGCTTTCGTACCTGAGCTACGCGGAGCTCGCGGCGCTCCGGGAGAGTCTTCGGCAGCGTTTCCCGAATTCTTCGGAGAGTCTGTATTTTCCGATGCCCTCGCTGGAGCTGCCGCTGCACCTTTACTCTCCGGACAGGCTGCCGCTTCCGGGCGAGGAGGATACGGCGACGGATGCGCTGCTGTCCGCGGGGAGCTTCCCGGCGTTTGCGCCTGCCTATCTCTACCGCTTCCGTCCGGTGCAGCCGAAGCTCGTGCATGACTGGGGCTTCCGCTCCTGGAAGCCGTTGTATATGAAGTACAATTCCAGCCGCAGAGAGGAGTTCCGCATCAAGACGGAGATTCTGCGGGATGAGAAGGGGATGCGTCATGTCCTGAAGGAGAGCCTCTCGCCAGTGGCGAATGCACATATCGAGGCGCTGCCGGAGCGCGCTGCCATGCTTGCGGCGGCGAACCCGCAGCTTCGGGTGCTCCGGGAGGAGAAGCAGCGGACGGCGTCGGGCGGCTGTGCTTCTGTGTTGTACCCTTATATTGATGGAAAGAGCGTCGGTGAGCTGCTTGCAGAACGGATTCGGGACGGTGCCGCGCCGCTTACGGAGCTTACGGAAACAATGTGCCTGCTTCTCGGAAAGGAGGAGGGGGAGCTTTCTCCGGCAAATCTGGACTGTCTCTTCGAGAATGTCCTGCTGCAGGACGGTGTGCCGATGCTGATCGACTGCGAGTGGGTGACAGCGGAGAAAACGAGTGCAGAGTTCCTGCGTTATCGGATGCTGCGTTACTGGTATGAGCGCTATCGCTCCAGGCTTTCCTATCCGGAGCTTTCGGATTTTCTGCGGCTCTTCGGCTTCCGGTCGGTTTCGATCCGGAGCTGTGCGGCGCAGGAGGAGAGGCTGCAGAGCGGGATTCATGGCGAGGGAGAAGCAGGTAATGTCTGGGCATACCGGCAGTCACAGATCAGTGTGAAGAACTTCGAACGGCAGAAGACGGAGCTTCGGCACAGCATAGAGGTGATCGAGGAGCTGAAGCGGGAGCTTTCTGAGCGGGATATTACGATCAGGAAGGAACGAGAGGTGCAGCGTCTCACCAACATTCATGTGGGAAATCTGGAGAAGGTCATAGAGACGCATGAGACGGATATCTCCAGCCTGCAGCGGGATCTCGCCTACTATCAGGCACACCAGAGTCTGCCCTCCCGCATCCGCTGCCGTATTCGGGAGGGCTATAACCGGAGATTTCCGCTCGGCTCCCGGAAGCGAAAGCGGATGGGCTATGTACTTCGTACGCTCCGACATCCGCTCCGGATGCTTCCGATGTATTTTACCGCCTCCGGCAGAAACCGGATTCGTGGCGATTTCCGGATCGGGGAGGATTATCTCCGGGAGGGGATGCTCTGCTTCGAGCGGCAGGAGCAGCCGCTGGTGTCAATTGTCATTCCCTGCTATAATCAGATCGGCTATACCTACCGCTGCCTTTCCTCGATCCTTCGGCATACGGATCAGACAGAAACGCCCTATGAGGTCATCATCGCGGACGACGTATCTACGGACGCGACCAGAGATCTCCGGGAGTATACAAAGAACCTTGTGATCGCGAGAAATACGGAGAATATGGGCTTCCTGAGGAACTGCAATCAGGCGGCTGCGCTCGCAAGGGGCGAGTATATTTTCTTTTTAAACAATGATACGACCGTATCGGAGGGCTGGCTCCGCCCTCTCACGGTGCTGCTGCAGCAGGATGCGACGATCGGCATGGCGGGCTCGAAGCTGGTCTATCCGGACGGGCGTCTGCAGGAGGCGGGCGGCATTATCTGGTCGGACGCATCCGGCTGGAATTATGGACGTCTGCAGAATCCGATGGATCCGGAGTATAACTATGTGAAGGAGGTGGATTACATCTCCGGTGCGGCGATCCTGATCCGGCGGCGGCTCTGGAAGGAGCTGGGCGGCTTCGATGAGAGGTTTGCGCCGGCATACTGCGAGGACTCGGATCTCGCTTTCTCGGTACGGAAGCTGGGCTATCGGGTTGTTTACCAGCCGCAGTCTGTCGTGACGCATTATGAGGGGATCTCGAACGGGACGGATGTGAACGGAACGGGGCTTAAGCGCTACCAGCTCCTGAATCAGGAGAAGTTCCGTGAGAAGTGGAGGGAGGAGCTCAGGCAGCAGTATATCAATGACGGCAGCCCGAATCCCTTCAAGGCGCGGGAGCGCGGCAGGGACAAGAGATATATCCTGGTTGTAGATCACTATGTTCCTACCTGGGACAGGGACGCCGGCTCGAAGACGACCTTCCAGTACCTGCAGATGTTCGTGCGGATGGGCTATCGGGTGAAGTTCCTCGGGGACAACTTCCTCTCGGAGCAGCCCTACACCGGAGTGCTTCAGCAGATGGGGATCGAGGTGCTCTGCGGGCAGAAAATGCAGGCGGATATCTGGGGCTGGATCGAGCGGAACCGGGATATGATCGACATTGCCTATCTGAACCGTCCGCATATCACGGCGAAGTATATTGACTTCATCCGGGAGCATACGGACTGGAAGTGTATTTTCTATGGACACGATCTGCATTTCCTGCGGGAAATGCGGGAGTACGCGCTCACGAAGGATCCGGCGGTGCTGGAGGATGCGGAATACTGGAGGGGCGTCGAGCTCTCCGTGATGAAGAAGGCGGATATCAGCTATTATCCGTCGGAGATCGAGGTGGATGCGATCCGTGAGATCGATCCGAGCATCCGTGTGAAGGCGATTACCGCTTATATCTTCCCGGAGGCGGCGGCACGCAGGACTGACTATGCGAAGAAGGAGGGGCTGCTCTTCGTCGGCGGCTTCGCGCATCCACCCAATAAGGATGGCGTGCTCTGGTTTGCGCGGGAGATTTTCCCCGAGATCCGGCGGCAGATCCCGGACATCGTGTTCCGGATTGTCGGCTCGAAGGCGGATTCGGAGGTGAAGGCGCTTTCGGAGCAGGAGGGGATAGAGGTGCTCGGCTTCGTCAGCGACGAACGGCTCTCGGAGCTGTATCAGGAGGCGCGGCTCGTGGTGGTTCCGCTCCGTTACGGTGCAGGGGTGAAGGGCAAGGTCGTAGAGGCGCTGCATGAGGGCGCAGCGATTCTGACGACCTCCTGCGGTGCGGAGGGGATTCCCGGCGTCGAGCAGGCGCTGATGATCGCGGATCAGGAGAAGGCCTTCGCGGAGACGGCGGTGCGGCTCTACCATGATCTTCCGGCGCGGAAGCGGCTGTCCGAGCAGGCGGCTGCCTTCGTGAAGGAGCATTTCTCCGTAGAGGGTGCCTGGAGCAGGATTGCGGACGACTTTTCAGCATAGCAGTCTGCCGGGTTCTGCGAGCATTTTCCGGGGCGCACGTCAATGGCATGTGGGCTGCGAACATTAAGTGCAGAAGTCTGTCGAAACCCGGGAATATGCGGCACGGCAGCGATGCGGCAGATACGAGGAGGGCTGTTTTGCAGGCAATACTTTTATGCGGCGGGCTCGGAACGAGGCTGCGGCCGGTGGTCTCTGACAGACCGAAGCCGCTTGCCGACATTCACGGCAAGGCGTTTATGGAATATGTGACAGACGAGCTGCGGGCGCAGGGCATCACGGAGCTGATCTTCGCAGCCGGCTACAAGGGAAGGATGGTGGAGGACTACTTCGGGGACGGCAGCCGCTTCGGCATCACGGCGCGATATGCCTATGAGAAGGAGCCACTGGGCACCGGCGGGGCGCTCCGCAACGCGCTGCCGCTGGTGCATGAGGAGGAGGTCTTCGTGCTGAATGCCGATACCTTCTACCGGATCGACTACCTCGCATTGAAGCGCCTGTTGGATGCAGGGAAATTTTCCATGGCACTCTATACGAGAGAGGTGCCGGACATTTCCCGCTACGGGGAGGTGAAGCGCCGGGGGAACCGCCTGCTCTCGTGGAATGAGAAGTCGGAGGAGCACAGGAGCGGGGAGATCAACGGCGGGATCTACCTCATCAGGCGGGCGCTCATCGAGCGGATCCCGGAGGGGAAGCGCAGCCTCGAGAACGAGGAGATCCCGGCATGGCTCGCGGCGGGAATCGGCATCGGCGTGAAGAGGTCGGAGGGCTACTTCATTGACATCGGTATCCCGGAGTCCTACCGACAGTTCTGCGCGGACGCAGAGAAAGGATGCTTTCATGGTTTATAGAGGCAGAGCGCCGCTTCGGATCTCGTTCGGGGGCGGCGGAACGGATGTCGCACCGTTCTGTGAGGAGCAGGGCGGGGCAATTCTCGGCAGTACCATCAACAAATATGCGTACTGCTCCATCGTGCCGCGGGAGGATGAAGAGATTATCGTGCACTCGCTGGACTTCGACATGACGGTGCAGTTCAATGCAAAGGAGAACATTATCTTCGACGGTAAGCTGGATCTCGTCAAGGCGGCGATGAAGGCAATGGAGGTAAGGGAGGGCTGCGAGGTATTCCTCCAATGCGATGCGCCGGCGGGCTCCGGACTGGGGACGAGCAGCACCGTAATGGTGGCGATTCTGAAGGCGATCGCGAAGTGGCAGAATATCGAGCTCGAGGGCTATGAGCTCGCGGATCTCGCCTATCAGGTGGAACGGCTGGATCTCGGGATCAGCGGCGGCTATCAGGATCAGTACGCGGCGACCTTCGGCGGCTTCAACTTCATTGAATTCCACGGCAGGAATCGTGTCGTCGTGAATCCGCTCCGCATCAGGAAGGAGATCATCAACGAGCTGCAATATAATCTGTTGCTCTGCTATACCGGCGGTATCCACGTCTCTGCGCGAATCATCGACGATCAGGTGAGGAACTATGCGGATCGCTCTGCCTTCGAGGCGATGTGCGAGGTGAAAACACTCGCCTATGACATGAAGGACGCGCTGCTTCGGGGAGAGCTGAATACCTTCGGTTCCCTGCTGAACGACGGCTGGCAGGCGAAGAAGCGGATGTCCAGAAAGATTACGACCCCGCAGATTGATCGGCTCTATGAGGAGGCGAGAGCAGCAGGGGCACTTGGCGGCAAGCTGCTCGGCGCGGGCGGCGGCGGCTTCCTGCTGATCTACTGCCCCTACAATGTCCGGCATATCGTAGCGCACAAGCTGCTCGACGCGGGCGGGCAGCTGACAGACTGGGTATTTGAACTGAGAGGGGCACAGAATTGGCGCGCAAGGTGATATTTCTGGATCGGGACGGAACAATCAACGAGGAGGTGCGCTACCTGCACCGTTCGGAGGAGCTTCGCATAATCCCGGGCGTACCGGAAGCGCTTCGGCGGCTTCGGGAGCTTGGCTTCCTGCTGGTGCTGGTCACGAATCAGGCGGGCATCGCGCGGGGCTACTACGCGGAGGCGGACTGTGAGCGTCTGAATGCGTATCTGAATGAGACGCTCCGGAGGGAGGGCGCGGGACTTGACAGGGTTTACTACTGCCCGCATCATCCGGAGAAGGGGATCGGCGTTTACCGGCGGGACTGTGATTGCCGGAAGCCGAAACCCGGGATGCTCCGGAGAGCGGCGGAGGAGCTGCAGCTGGGGCGCTTCGAGAATATCCCGGCTGGGGAGACAGTAGACCGGGCGCACAGCTATATGCTTGGCGACAAGCGCATCGACACGATCGCGGGGCACAATTTCGGGATACAGGGAATCCTGCTCGGAAGCGGCTACGGCAGAACGGAGCGGGAGCTTGCTGCGCCGGGAGACTATGACGCATACTTTGAAAGCATGGGGGAGGCAGTCGGATGGATAGAGAAGAGAGAGCGAGACGGCAGCTAGAGATCCTGCTCGAGCGCTACCCGGCACTTGGGACAGTATCCGGACAGATCTGGGAGGCGTATCAGATCCTCAGGGACAGCTACGACCGGGACGGAAAGCTGCTGGTCTGCGGGAACGGCGGCTCCTGTGCGGATGCGGAGCACATCGTCGGCGAGCTGATGAAGGGCTTCTGCAGGAAGCGGAAAATTGATTCCACGCTCCGGGAGCGCCTTTTGGAGATCGACGCAGCGGACGGGCTGCGGCTTGCGGAGAATCTTGAGCAGGGGCTTCCGGCGATTGCGCTGACGGCGCAGACCGGTCTCAGCACGGCGTTTGCCAATGACAAGGATCCGCTGATGACCTTCGCACAGCAGGTGCTCGGCTATGGGAAGCCGGGAGACGTGCTGCTGGGGATCACGACCTCCGGCAATTCGCAGAATGTGCTTTATGCGCTGGAGGTGGCGGCGGCGCTGGAGATCCGCACCATCGTGCTGACGGGAAAGGACGGCGGCAGGGCGGCGAAGCGCGCGGACTGCGCGATCATCGTCCCGTCCATGGAGACCTATCGGATTCAGGAGTATCATCTCCCGGTCTACCATGCGCTCTGCCTGATGCTGGAGGATACTTATTTCGAGGAATGAGACTTTGGGAGAGAATGTGAGAAAGGCGGGGGAAGCGGGAAGGGCGGAGCATATCTTCGCACTTGCCGCCTATGGGGAATCCCCATATCTGGAGCTGCAGATACAGGCACTCCGGGCGCAGACCGTCCCGTCGGAGATCCTCCTCTGCAGCGCGACGGAGAATCCGCAGCTTCATACGCTCGCGGCGCGTTACGGGCTTCCGCTCCTGCTTCGGCAGGGGGAGCCGAATCTCCGCGACGACTGGAATTTCGCTTATGAGGAGGGCAGGAAGCGGGCGAGGCTCGTCACAATTGCGCATCAGGACGATTTCTATTATTCGAATTATACGGCGGAGCTCCTTCGCGCGTATCGGGAATTTCCGGATATGTCCGTCTTCTGCTGCCGCTATGATACGATAGACGGCGCAGGCAGGAGGATTCCGGGGAAGGCGGAGTGGGTGAAGCGGCTGCTCCGGTTCCGTCTCCGAAACCGGAGCAGGGCAGATCAGACTGCTGTGAAACGGAGCGCGCTTCTCTTCGGGAACGGGATCGGCTGTCCGACCTGTACCTACAATTCCGTGCTCTGCGGCGCGCCGCTGTTCCGGAACGACTATCGCTTCATTATCGACTGGGATACGCTGCTTCGGCTCTCGGCGCTGCCGGGGCGCTTCATCTGCGTGGAAAAGCCGCTGATGGCATACCGTGTGCACGCCGGAGCGGAGACGATGCAGCAGATGAAGAGTCATAACCGGGAACGGGAGGAAGAAGAGGAATTCCGGAAGCTGCATGGGCCGCTTTTGGCGAAGCTGCTGCTGCGGCTCTACCGGAGCTCCTATTCGACGTACCGGAGGAAAGGAGGAATCGGAGAAGGGTGAGCTACGAAAGCGGAGCGGCAGAAAAAAAACAGGGCAGAAGAGAGGATGCTGACAGGAGCAGCAGTCCTCTTCTTTTCCTGTCCTGTATTGGCGCGCTGCTGGGCTTCCTGCTCTTCTACCCCCTGTCCGGGAACTGGGAGCGGCTGCTGGAGCCGAAGAACCTTTCTGCGGCAGCGGAGCTTTCTTTCGTTACGGCGCTTCTTTTCCTGCTGGAGGGTTCCCTTTTGCACGGACGGCTCACGCGGCGGTGGTACGGTGCTTTGGTCTCCCTGCTTTTTTCGGCGGAGCTCTATCTGCACAGGATGCTGCTGCCCTTTCTGCTTTCGGGACTGTACTTCGCCCTGCTCGCCCTCCTCTTTCTTTGGATATTCGGAGAGCTTGGGGCGGTGCGGGATATGCTCCGGCGTTTCCGGGACGGTACGGGCAGGAGCGCGGCGCGGGGCGGCGCGGCAGCGAAACGGCAGGGAGTGCGGTACGGGCAGGGAACGGAGAGAGAGGCATATGGCGTTTATCGCCTGAGCTATGCACTGCCCTTTCTGCTGATCCAGTTGAATCGGATGAATATCGCGGCGGACTATGATTCGCTCCGCTACGGGCTCCGCTCGCGTTATGTTCTCCTGAATGGAAGCTTCTTCTCGGCGCTGGGGCAGGTCAATGCGGTGTACAGCTATCCCAAGGGGCTGGAGCTGCTGCTCGCCCCGATCAGCAGCTTTCCCTGCTTCGCGCTGCCCTTTATGCTTCAGTTCTGGACGCTGCTGGCAATCGCCCTTCTGGTCTGGCTTCTGAGCCGGCAGCTTTCCGGCAGCCGTCTGCATGCGGATCTGGCAGTGCAGATCCTCCTCATGCTGAGTGCCGTCACCAATATGTCGCTTACGGCGAAGACGGATCTGCTGACGCTTCTTTTCCAGCTCCTGCTGCTCTTTTATTTTCTGCGGGAGAAGCCGTGGAAGGGGCTTGCCGCGGGGATCTTCAGCTATTCGCTGAAGCCGACGGCGGTGGTTTTCACGACCCTTTCTCTGCTCGTGCTGTCGGGAGAGCTTCTCCGGGAGCGCTGCCTCGCGCGAGGGAGGGAGGCGGGCGGCAGGAGAGATGGATTGTTCTGTGCCGATTCGGAAGCGCGGGGCGCGGCAGGGGGAGCGGAAACAGGGGTGGAGCAGAGTGCCCCTCGAAGCGCTGCTGCGGCAGACTTCCGAAGCGCACTGCCGGCGCTGCTCTTCTGCACTGCCTTCACGGGACTGGTCACACTGCGGACGCTCTGTATCACCGGCGTGCCGGTTTCCACGACCTTTACGGCGCTGTTTCAGCGCATGGGATTCCGGGTGAACTGGCCCTTCAATCTGGACGCGCATATCGATTACAGCGGCGCGCGCAGTCCGGGTATTGCCCTTCTGTCCCTGCTTCGCCGCCTGTTCCTGCTGCTGTTCTGCCCGGTCGGAGAGGATATGCTTCATGTCGCGATCGCCTGGGGCGGCGTCTGGATTCCGCCGCTGCTCGCGCTGCTTTTCACGGAACGCCGCAGGGAATGCGTGGCGGGGATCAGGCTCTCCGGGGAGAGAAGACTGCTCTATGCGCAGCTCTTCACGGTTGGCGCCTTTTCGCTCCTGAGCCTTGGGATGCTCTGGCAGGTGGATGGCAATTACTACATTCTCTTCGACTGTCTCCTCCTGCTCGCCGCGCTGTCGGGGAGAATCCTGCCGCCGCGTCCGGTATTCCGGCTCCTCTTCCTGCCGGCGCTCGCGACGACGCTGATTACGAGCTGGGCAGGGGCGGTGGGCTTCACCCCTATCGATCTCGTGAATCGGGGTTACTATGACAATATCGCGGTAATCCGGGAGGAGGAGCAGGCAAAGGGAAGCCTGCGTTTCTGGGAGAAGCTTTCCGAGAATCCGAAGACGCGGGTGCTCAGCTTCTCGGAGACACCGGATGCTTACCGGCTGCTCTGCAATGTACAGGCGATTACGGATGTGGAGGGCTCCGGCGGGAGCCCCGGGCTCTATGACGAGCTCCGCTATTTCGAGTGGTTCCTCTATTGGGCGGAGACGGATTATGTTTATCTCGAGCGGCGTTTCCTGGAGAAGCCGGAATCGGAGCGGAACCGGCAGCTTCTGCCTGCATTGCTCTCGGACGGGATGCTGCGGGAGATGGACTGCGAGGGCGGCTATATGCTGCTCTTGGTGGATCGGGAGCGGCTCCGCTATGTCTGGGAGGGGCTTCCGAAACCGGAACTTTCCCGGGAGGAAACGGAGCGGCAGCTCCGGCGCTATCAGAGCTGGCTTCTGGAAGGTGCGGAGTAAACTCGTATGAAGCAAATTCGCGTTACATTTGCCTGTATGACGGAAGAACCTATTTAGAAGAGGAGGGATCGGAAGAAATGCAGTATGGGAAAAACAGAACAGAGCGGAGGCTGCACCGGGGGTTGCAGGACAGCGCTGTCCTGCTCCTGCTGCTGCTCCTCGGCTTCTATGTGAACCGGCATATTCACATCAAGGGGCTGTACATGGACGACCTCTATATGTGGTCCTGCTATGGCGAGCAGTCCTATCTGGAGTTTGCCTTTCCGTTCCGGAGCTCGACCCGCTTCCGTCCGGTCTACTGGACGCTGACCTACCTGGAAATGATGATTGTCCGGAATCACCCGTCACTCTTCGTGCCTGTTAATATCCTGCTGAATGTCGGGCTTGCCTTTTTCCTTTACCGCTTTTCCAGACGTCTCTCCGGACAGAGCCTGCTGAGCGGTCTCATGACGGGGGCTCTATATCTGATTTCGCACTTCGCCTACTATCAGATCGCGCAGGCGCTGGGGCTTCTGGAAACCATGTCGCTCTTCCTCGCGGTGCTGCTGCTTTTCCTCCTGCTCCGTTATCTTCGGGAGGGACGGAATGCGGACTTCCTTGCCGCCTGTCTCTGCTATTTCCTGCTGGTTTTCTCCCATGAGAGGTATCTCGCGCTTTTTCCGCTCTTTTATCTCGCGCTGTTCGGAGGGGGAGAGGGGAAGGAGAGCAGGACTTCGGCTGTGCTGCCGGGGAGAAGCCGTGCGAGAGGGCAGAACGGCAGACGTGCCGCTATGGAACGAGCCCCGCAGCGGTTCGCAGCGCTTGGGATCGGGCGGAGATGCTTCCTTCCGCTTCTTCCGCTTCTGGAGCTTTTCGGCATTATTCTCCTGCGGCGCTTCTTTATCGGAAGCGCGCTTCCTGCGGGGACAGGGGGCACTGAGGTAACGGAGACCTTTTCCATCCGGCAGGCACTTCATTTCTCCGTGCAGCAGCTCCTCTATCTTTTCGGGATCAATGTAGGGCCGGAGTATCTCGCGGGGATCAGCTGGACGGATGTCGCCCCGGGGATACGGCGGCTGGTATTTCTCTCATGGCTTCCCCTTTCCGGTATTGTCCTGGCCTATCTTTTCTGGAGCGTCCGGAGGCGGGCATGGAGGGAGCGGCACTTTCTCGCCGAGAACCTGCTCTTCCTCGGCTTCCTTGCGCTCTGCATCGGCTGCTCCGCGGTAACGATCCGCGTGGAGCTGCGCTGGGTCTATGTGAGCTATGCCGGCGCACTGCTCTACCTCTCTTATATGATCGGCAGGCTGGGGGACTTCCTCGGCGCGGCGCAGTCGAAGCTTCGGTATCGGTGCATTGCAGCGAAGGACAGTGAGAAGGTGCTGCCGCTGGATCGGGAGAGGGCGAAGCGGGATTTCGGAGAGCGGCTCGGACGGCGTGCGGTTCTCTTCTTCTCCGTGTTCTTCCTGCTTTACGGGATGCTGCTCGCGCCGGTTGAACGCTATTACCGAAGCTTCTACAGCCGGATCTATTTCTGGGAGGATCAGGATCGGATGAATTCCCTCGCGGAGGAAACTGTGGAGAAGTACGGGATAGACGGGGTGCTGGGAAAGCAGGTCTATATCATCGAGAACAGCTATCGGATGACGGAGTTCTATGGGAGAACCTTCTTCAAGGTCTATGACCCGGAAAAGACGGGACAGGGGACGGTGATCCGTTTTCTGCCTTCACTCGCGGCACTTCCGGCATCGGCAAACGCGGAGAATTCCATCGTGCTCCGGGAGCTGCCGGAGGCGCGCGGCTACCGGGACATCACTGCGGAGGTCTTTTAATGTATAAGCTCCTGTGCAGCGACGGAGCGGCGCCATGCGAGCATGGGCGGAAGCTCCGTCATTGCACAGGGCAACAGGTATGAGCAAAAAAGCGATGCGAACATAGTGAGCAGCGCGATTTGCGAATAGCTGTCAGCGGCACGAGAGCAGCGAAGCGGCGAAGTGACGCGTAAGCTTATACATTAAGCAGAAGCAGCGACGGAGCGGCGCCATGTGAGCATGGGCGGAAGCTCCGTCATTGCACAGGGCAACAGGTATGAGCAAAAAAGCGATGCGAACATAGTGAGCAGCGCGATTTGCGAATAGCTGTCAGCGGCACGAGAGCAGCGAAGCAGCGAAGTGACGCGTAAGCTTATACATTAAGCAGAAGCAGCGACGGAGCGGCGCCATGCGAGCATGGGCGGAAGCTCCGTCATTGCACAGGGCAACAGGTATGAGCAAAAAAGCGATGCGAACATAGTGAGCAGCGCGATTTGCGAATAGCTGTCAGCGGCACGAGAGCAGCGAAGCAGCGAAGTGACGCGTGAGCTTATACATTAAGCAGAAGCATAAGCATAAGGGCGGGAGAGAGACGGGATGGAACAGAGCGCAAAGAAAATGAAGAAATACAGAGAACAAAGTGCATGGCTGAGGACGTGGGGCTTCTGTATCCTGCTGCCGCTGTTCTTTTCCCTCCTGCTCGTCCTCTATATTCTCACGGGCTCTGTCGATATCGTGAGCACGGACTATATCCGGCTGGTGAACGCCTATCTGCCGGATACGCTGAATCCCGCGAAGCTTTTCATGCCGGACATCCTGACGCGCATCCCGCTTACCTACCTCTTTCGTGCGCTGAACGTATGGCTCTTTCGTTATTCCGTGAACTTCGACCGGCTGCTCGGCGTGCTGGGACTCTTCCTTTCTGCCGTTGTCGTGCTGCGCTACGCACAGAGGATGCGGATTCCGGCAGGCTTTTCTCTTTTGCTGCTCGTCGTGCTGTTCAGCCTGAACAAGTGGGAGCTTTTGCTGAACGGCTCGGGCTACGCCCATTTCCTCGCCTTTTCCCTTTTTTACCTGCATTTCCTGCTGCTGGAGCGCTGGTATCAGGGGACAGCAGGCGTGCGGATACGGCGCGGGCTCCTGCTGCTGCCGTGGCTTGTGCTTCTCGCGGCGGGGCCCTATCTTCTGGTCTATGCCGTCTGCCTGCTGCTCTGCTATTCGTACTGTGTTATTTCCGCGAACCGGAATGTGCGTCGCGGAGACTGCCTGCATTTTGGCCTGAGCGCGCTCGCGACGCTGCTGCTCTATCTTCTGAGCAATCATTTCGCAGTCTATGAGTACGCGGGAGCACAGTCCTTCGGGCTCGGCACGCTGATCCGGGACTATCCCGCATTTTCTCTGCACTTTCTCTGGAACGGGCTTGCGTCCATGCTCCTCTCCGGGGAGCTTCTGGAAGCGCTTCTCGCGCGGGGCGCCCTGACGATGCGTGGAATTTACGCGATCGGCATCGGTGTCGCCCTTGCTTATGCCGCCGCGTTTTTCCTTTATTTCCGAGAGGGGCTGTGCCGCCGGACGATCTTTCCGGCACTGCTCCTCCTCTATGGGCTGGGCAGTCATTTCGTCGTGCTGCTGTCCCGCTATGTCTTCCTGCGGGAGAGCTATGCATGGCAGAGCCGGTACAGCCTGCAGTACCAAAGCGGGATCCTCGGAATACTGCTGGTATTTGCACTGTATTTTTCGGAGCGACGAAAAAAAGGCGCCGCTTCGCCTGCCCTTCGCTTCAGGAAGGCGGGAATCCTCCTGCTTTCCGTGGCATTTCTGCTCGGAAACTGCTATACTAGCTACGCGGAAATGAAGAAGCTGCCCTACCGGAGAGCGCGCTATGAGGAAATGCGGGCTGCCGCGGAGCAGCTTCAGAGCTACACGGATCCGGAGCTGGAGGAGCTTTTCGAGTACCATCATGGCGGGGAACGGATCCGTGCCGCATATCGGATACTGGAGGAGCGGAAGCTTAACATATTCAGGGAGTGAAGATGAAGGTTTTAATTCTGGCAGGCGGGTTCGGCACGCGGATCTCCGAGGAGTCGCATCTCAAGCCGAAGCCGATGATCGAGATCGGGGAAATGCCGATTCTCTGGCATATCATGAAGTATTATTCATCCTATGGGCTGAATGACTTCATCATACTGGCGGGCTACCGGCAGTATGTCATCAAGGAGTATTTCGCGAACTATTTCCTGCACAATGCCGACATTACCTTCGATATGTCGAACAACCAGATGGAGGTGCACAGCAGCGCCTCGGAGAACTGGCGGGTGACGGTCGTGGATACGGGGCTCCGTACCATGACAGGCGGCAGGGTGAAGCGGGTCAGGGACTATGTGAAGGATGAGCCCTTCATGCTGACCTATGGGGACGGTGTCTGTGATGTCGATCTGGACGCGCTGCTCCGCTACCACCGTTCGCATGGGAAGATCGCGACCATTACGACAGTGAACCTCGCCCAGCAGAAGGGCGTGCTGGATATCGCGGAGGACGGCAGCATCCGGAGCTTCCGGGAGAAGGAGGAGATGGACGGCGCCGCCATTAACGGCGGCTTCATGGTCTTCCAGCCGGAGCTCTTCGAGTATCTGGAGGGAGACGAGACGGTGCTGGAGCAGGAGCCGATGCACCGTCTCGCTGCGGACGGAGAGCTGATGAGCTTCTATCACAGGGGCTTCTGGCAGTGCATGGATACCCAGCGGGAGAAGAGGCTGCTGGAGGCGCTCTGGGAGAGCGGGAGGGCGCCGTGGAAGAGATGGAAGGACGAGAGATGAATTTTGAAGAGCTGGAGAGCTTCTACAGAGGGAAACGGGTACTGCTGACGGGACATACCGGCTTTAAGGGGAGCTGGCTCTCGCTGCTGCTTCAGCTTCTGGGTGCGGAGGTCTACGGCTATGCCCTGCCCGCACCGACGGAGCCGAATCTCTTCTCGATTCTCGGACTGGAGGAGCAGATGCATTCCGAGCGGGGGGACATCCGGGACTACGAGCATCTCCGGCGATATTTCGCGGCGGCGCAGCCGGAGCTCGTGCTGCATCTCGCGGCGCAGCCCATCGTGCGGGATTCCTACCTCTTCCCGCGGGAGACCTATGAGACCAATGTGATGGGGACGGTCAATCTGCTGGAATGCGTGCGGCAGAGCGGGAGCGTCCGTTCGCTTCTGAATGTCACGACGGACAAGGTTTACGAGAATCCCGAGCTTGCGGGGCATGCGTTCCGGGAGGAGGAGAAGCTGGACGGCTTCGACCCGTATTCGAACTCGAAGTCCTGCTCCGAGCTCGTGACGCACAGCTATCAGAGGTCTTTTTTCCCGGAACCGGGGGAGAAAGCGGACGGCGTGCGGATTCCGGCGGTCTCCACGGCGCGCGCCGGCAATGTGATCGGCGGCGGAGACTTCGCGAACGACCGCATTATCCCGGACTGTGTGCGGGATACGATCGCCGGACGGCGGATTCATGTGCGGAATCCGTACTCGACGAGACCATACCAGCATGTTCTGGAGCCGCTGCTCGCTTATCTCAGCCTGACCGCGCTGCAGGCGGGCTTCGATCCGGCGCGGGATGGGCTGGACGATGAGAGGGGCAGGCAGTACGCGGGCTGCTATAATGTCGGACCGGACGAGGAGGATGCGATCACGACGGGCGAGCTTGCGGATCGCTTCGTCCGGTGCTGGGGCGGCGGCGCTGCGTGGGAAACGCAGGCGGAGGCGGCTGCGCCGCATGAGGCGAGCTATCTTCGGCTGGACTGCACGAAGCTTCGGGAGAAGCTCGGCTGGAGACCGCGCTGGCATGTCGCGGAGGCGGTGGCGGAGACGGTGCGCTGGTATCGGAGCTGGAAGGACGGAGAGGATATGCTTGCCTTTACCGAGCGGCAGATTCGGGAGTTCTGCGGAAAATAGCAATGGCGAAGAGACAGAGAATAGAAGGACGGGAGAGGAAAATGGAGAATCACAACTGGCAGTCGGAGCAGGAGGCGCATGACGAGATCCTCGGTATGGTCGCGGAGTATGCGCGGAAATATAAGCTGCGGCGGGACGTGTACCATGAGGGAGACCGCATTCCTTATGCATCCCGCGTATTCGATGAGCGGGAGATGTGCAATCTCGTTGATGCCGCGCTCGAGTTCTGGCTGACCTCCGGTCGTTATACGAGGGAGTTTGAGCAGAAGCTCGGGACGTACCTCGGGGTGAAGCATGTGAGCTTTGTGAATTCCGGCTCCAGCGCGAACCTGCTTGCTTTTATGACGCTGACCTCTCCGCTGCTCGGCGAACGGCGGGTGAAGCGCGGGGACGAGGTTATCACCGTCGCAGCGGGCTTCCCGACCACGGTGACGCCGATCATCCAGTACGGCGCGGTGCCGGTCTTCGTGGATGTTACGGTGCCGGGCTATAATATCGATGTGACGAGGCTGGAGGATGCGCTCTCCGAGCGGACGAAGGCGGTGATGATAGCGCATACGCTCGGGAATCCCTTCGACCTGTCTGCGGTGAAGGCATTTTGCGAGAAGCATGGGCTGTGGCTCGTGGAGGACAACTGCGACGCGCTCGGTTCTGAGTATGAGCTGGATGGGGAGAGACGGCTGACCGGCTCGATCGGCGATATCGGGACGAGCTCCTTCTATCCCCCGCATCACATGACAACAGGAGAGGGCGGCGCCTGCTATACGAACGACGCGCGGCTGCACCGCATCATGCGCTCGATCCGGGACTGGGGGCGCGACTGCTGGTGTGATTCCGGCAGGGACAATACCTGCGGGCACCGCTTCGACGGACAGTACGGGGAGCTGCCGAAGGGCTATGACCACAAGTACGTCTATTCCCATTTCGGCTACAATCTGAAGGCGACCGACCTGCAGGCGGCGATCGGTGTGGCGCAGCTCGAGAAGTTCCCGGGCTTCGCAGAGAGGCGGCGGCGGAATTTCGCGAGACTGCGGGAGCTGCTCCGTGCGGGGAATGCAGAGGAGAGGCTGATCCTTCCGATCGCGACAGCGCATTCCGACCCGAGCTGGTTCGGCTTCGTGATGACCGCGCGGGAGGGCGTGAGCCGGGAGAAGCTCGTCCGCTATATCGAGGAGCAGGGTGTGCAGACCCGGATGCTCTTCGCCGGAAATCTCATCAAGCATCCCTGCTTCGACGTGCTCCGGCAAAGCGGCGAGGGCTTCCGCGTCGTCGGAGAGCTGACGAACACGGATCGTATCATGGAGGATACCTTCTGGGTCGGGCTCTATCCGGGCATGACGGAGGAGAAGCTCGCCTACATGGCAAAGACGATCCTTGCAGGGCTTAAGACGGCGTGAGGATGCGCTTTGCGCCGCACGCCCCGGAGCGTCCGCGCTATCGCTGCGGGACAAATGCGGTACGGCACCAAGGCGGATTTAAAGGACAGCCTCGCATGGGGCACGAAGCGGTACATAAGCACCATGAGAGTGCGAAATGAGGGGGATTATGGGAGAGAAGTGCAAAGAGCAATCCGGATGCCGGCCCTTGGAACCCGAATCCTTTGATTTGGACAAGGTACATGAGGCAAGCCTCGATATCCTGCGGGAGATCGACCGGATCTGCCGGAAGCGCGGGATCGCGTATCGCATCGATTCCGGCACGCTGCTCGGAGCGGTACGGCATAAGGGCTTCATTCCATGGGACGACGATGTCGATCTTGTTTTCCGAAGAGAGGAGTTCGAGCGCTTCCGGCAGGCTGCGCAGGAGGAGCTTTCCGACCGCTTCGAGCTGGTGCTGCCGGACGAGTACCGGGATGGTGCGGCGTTTTACGATTTCGTGCCGCGGGTGATCTACAGGAATTCGCGCCGACATTCCGGAGATGACCGGATGCAGGCGTTCTATGAAGGAAAGCTGAACCATCTCTGGGTGGATCTTTTTATCCTTGACAGGCTCCCTGCGGGGAAGCTCGCGAGCCGGCTCTGCCGCATGAGGCAGCAGATCGCCTTCGGGCTCGGAATGGGGCACCGGAGGTGTCTGGACTTTTCGAAGTACTGCGGTATCGAGAGGATAGAGGTCGGCGTGCTTTCCGGCATCGGACGTCTGCTGCCGATGCCCGTGATCTTCCGGCTGCAGGAGCGCTGGGCGCGGAAATACACCGATCGGACGGCGCGGACGGGGAAGTGCTCCGGGCGATCCTTCTTCTCGAACTATCAGCCGGACTTCCAGTACTGTGTTGTGGAGGACAGCTGGGAGGAGCCGTATACGGAGTATTCGTTCGAGGGGGAGCGCTTCCTCGGACCGAGAGACTGGGATCGGGTGCTCCATATGCTTTACGGGGAGTATATGCAGCTTCCACCGGAGGAAAAACGGCTGCCGAGCCACAGCGGCAGGGAAATCGAGGTGCTGGATAAGGGATGAAGAGGCTGAGTCTCGTGATCTCCGCCTATAATGAGGAAAGCGGGATCGAACGGTTTTATGAGGTAGTGAGGGGCTGCTGCGAGGCGCTCCGGGAGAGGGGCTGGGATTATGAGCTCCTCTTTGTAGATGACGGCTCCGCCGATCGGACGGGAGAGAAGCTCCGCGGCCTTGCGGCGCGTGACAGGATGCATGTCCGCCTGCTTCGCCTTTCCCGGAACTTCGGACATGAGGCGGCGATGACTGCGGGACTGGACTACGCGTCGGGGGATGCGCTGGTCTTTCTGGATGCAGATCTCCAGCATCCGCCGCGGTATCTCGCCGAAATCTGCGAAAGACTGGACGCGGGCTATGAGGTGATCTCCATGGTGCGGACGGCGAACCGCTCCGCGGGGGTTCTGAAGAATATCAGCTCCGCAGGCTTTTATTGGCTGATCAACCGTCTCTCGGACGTGCATTTCCAGCCGAACGCCTCGGATTTCTTCGCCATTTCCCGGAGAGTGCAGGGGATCCTCCGGCAGAGCTATCGGGAGAAGGTTCGTTTCCTCCGCGGCTACGTGCAGAATGTCGGCTTCCGGAGGACGGTGATCGAGTACGAGGCGGCGGAGCGTGTGGCGGGGGAGAGCCACTATTCGCTCCGGAAGCTGCTCGTGTTCTCGCTGAATACCATCATGTGCTTCTCGAACATGCCGCTGAAGCTCGGGATCTTCGCGGGGGCGCTCTCCGGGCTTCTGGGACTCGTGGTGCTGGCGTACACCCTGTGTACGCGGTGCGGTGCGCCGTCCGGCTACGCGACGATCGTCGTGCTGAACTGCTTCATGTTCGCGGTGCTCTTCTTCGTGGTCGGCATCATCGGTGAATATATCTCCGTGCTCTTTACGGAAATGAAGGATCGTCCGATCTATCTCGTGGAGGAGGAGAGGAATTTCGAAGAGGAAAAGGATGACAGCTCTTTGCGGGAGAGCAGGCGGACACAGACTTCGTCTGTGCCGGATCATTTCGCAGTTTCCTGATGGAAACTGCTGCACTCTCGCATCGCTGACAGAGAGGCAATCGCAAGCAATTGCCCTAAACCGCTCAAAGCGCTTCGCACTTTCGCGATGTTTACACATCGCTTCGTTCTCATACCTGCTGTTCTGTCAAATGTCCGAACGCTCGTGCAGGTAAGCTTGCCTCGCGTTCGTCCGCCTGACAGGAGACTTATACAATAAATGACCGTTGAGAGCAGCGGGAAAGCAGGGGTTTTCGTGGAAAAGCACGGAAAGCCTCTGCTTTTTTGTGGCTTTCGTAGAAGAATATTCTAGATTTTGAAGAGAATATTCTATGTTTTTTGCGTACTGCTTTGTCTATAATGACAGCACAAACAACAAGCGCGCGGCGGGAAACGCCGCAGCGGTTCAAATCTAAGGAGGATTTGGGATTATGAAAAAGTTACTCGGCATCATGACGGCATCTGCTATGGCGGCATCTCTTCTCGCGGGCTGCGGCGGCTCCAAGGCAGCGGAGACCACGATGGCTCCGGCAGAGACGACGGCAGCGGAGACGACGGCAGCCGCCGCAGAGAGCAAGGCGGAGACCAAGGCAGAGGCGGGAACGGCAGACCTGAAGGATAAGAAGGTCGGCGTCTGCATCTATCAGTTCTCCGACAACTTCATGACCCTGTTCAGAACAGAGCTGGAGAACTACCTCGTAGAGAAGGGCTTCTCCAAGGATAATATCAAGATCATGGACGGCGCGAACGACCAGGCTACGCAGACCAACCAGATCCAGAACTTCATCTCCGAGGGCGTAGATGTGCTCATTATCAACCCGGTGAACTCTTCCTCCGCGGCTACTATCACAGACATGGTACAGAGCGCAGGCATTCCGCTGGTTTATATCAACAGAGAGCCGGATGCCGACGAGGAGAAGAGATGGGAGGACAACAAGTGGGATGTAACCTACGTTGGCTGTGATGCCCGTCAGTCCGGTACTTTCCAGGGTGAGATCATCGCTGACCTCGGCATGGACAAGATCGATATGAATGGCAACGGCAAGGTTGACTACATCATGATCAAGGGCGATCCGGAGAATGTAGACGCGCAGTACAGAACCGAGTTCTCCATCAAGGCGCTCGAGGATGCCGGACTTCAGGTCAACAAGCTCGACGAGCAGGTCGGCATGTGGCAGCAGGATGAGGCGCAGAGACTGGTTGCGAACTCCCTGTCTCAGTACGGCAACGACGTTGAGGTTGTGTTCTGCAACAACGACGCAATGGCACTCGGTGCGCTGCAGGCGATCGAGGGTGCAGGACGAACCGTGGGCAAGGATATCTTCCTTGTAGGTGTAGATGCGCTGGAGGAGGCTTGCCAGAACGTGCTTTCTGGAAAGCAGACCGGTACCGTGTTTAATGATCACATTTCTCAGTCCCACACGGCGGCAGACGCAGCGGTGAACTACCTCACCGGCGCCGGCAACGACCACTACATCGGCTGCGATTATGTGAAGGTTACCGCGGAGAACGCACAGGATATCCTCGACTCTCTTAAGTAATCGACAGCAGAAAAGACAATTTCGGAGTGCGGGTGCCCATCGTACCTGCACTCTTTTTCAGAGGGAGAACAAAATGGCGGAATATAAGCTGGAGCTCAGAGGCGTTTGCAAGTCGTTCCCAGGCGTAAAGGCTCTGGATCATGTGCAGCTCGCCGTGCGTCCGGGCTCTGTACACGCATTGATGGGAGAGAACGGCGCCGGCAAGTCGACATTGATGAAGTGCCTCTTCGGGATCTACAGGATGGATGAGGGAGAGATCTATCTGGACGGTCAGAAGGTGGACATCCGGAATCCGGATGAGGCGATGGAGCATGGCGTCGCCATGGTACATCAGGAGCTGCAGCCGGTTCTGGCGCGATCCGTCGCGGAGAATATGTATCTGGGACGCTTTCCTGTGCACAGGTTCGGGCCTCTTAAGGTGATCGACCACAGGCGGATGAATGAGGAAACCACGAAGTGGCTGAAGGAGCTGGGGCTCGACTACAATGTCAAGGCACCGCTCGGCTCACTCTCCATCGGACAGATGCAGATGATAGAGATCGCGAAGGCGGTTTCCCACAATGCCAGAGTCATCATCTTCGACGAGCCGACCTCCTCCCTCTCCGACCGTGAGGTGGAATTCCTGTTCAAGGTTATGAATGACCTTCGGAACAAGGGTGTCGCGATGATCTACATTTCCCACAAGATGGACGAGATCAAGCGGATCTCCGACGATATTACAATCATGCGGGACGGCACCTATGTCGGCACATGGTCCTGCGCGGAGCTGACCACGGATCAGATCATCGCGAAGATGGTGGGACGCGAGCTGACCAATATCTATCCGGAGAAGCATCATGAGATCGGCGAGGTCATCATGGAAGTGGAGGATCTCTCTTCTATCCATGAGAAGTCCTTCCGAAATGTGAGCTTCTCGATCCGAAAGGGAGAGATCCTCGGCTTCGGCGGGCTGGTCGGTGCGCAGCGGACGGAGCTCATGGAGGGGATCTTCGGCATCCGCCATCTTGCGAAGGGGAAGATCAAGGTACACGGCAGGGAGGTCGCGATTAAGAGACCCAAGGATGCGATGGATGCCGGAATCGGGATGATCACCGAGGACCGCCGCGGAAACGGCATCTTCGGCTGCCTGTCTATCAAGGACAATGTCGGCATTTCGATCTACAACAAGAATCTGCAGGCGGGAATCGTGCTGAACCACGGGGCGATCAACCGGATCGTGGACGACAACATCAAGAAGCTGTCGATCAAGACGCCGAGCATGCAGGAGCATATCGCGAATCTCTCCGGAGGGAACCAGCAGAAGGTCATCGTATCGAGATGGCTCGCCAACGATCCGGATATCCTGATCATGGATGAGCCGACGAGAGGCATCGATATCGGTGCAAAGCACGAGATTTATGAGATCATGGAGCAGCTTGCCGAGCAGGGCAAGGCGATCATCATGATCTCCTCCGAGATGCCGGAGCTTCTGGGTATGGCGGATCGGGTATGCGTAATGTGCAACGGCAGGCTGACCGGTGAGATCGACGAAAGAGAAGAGATGACACAGGAAAATGTCATGAACCTCGCGACGCAGTTCTAAAAAGGGGATATTACAATGCAGAAGACACAGAAACAGAAGACCATTGACTTCCTGATCAACAATGGTGTGATTATCGTCATGTTCATCCTGGTGCTTTACACAGGACTCACCTCCAACAACTTCCTGACAAGGAACAATTTCCTGAACATTCTGGGGAATATGTCCTACCGTCTGGTTATCGCCCTCGGCATCGCCGGCTGCGTCATCACGGCGGGCTGCGACCTCTCTGCCGGACGTATGATCGGCTTCGGCGCCTGCATCGCGGGCATGCTCCTGCAAAAGGCGGACTATTCCGGACGCTTCTTCGGACAGGGAAGCTGGGCAGGCGGCTTCTTCGACAGGTTCCAGAGTGCGGGTATCAGCGGCAATACGCTGCTCTTCATGCTCTTCGTACTGCTCATCACGATGCTGATCACTGCTTTCTTCGGGACGATCACCGGCTGGTTCATCGCGTATCTGAATGTGCCCCCGTTCATTTCTACGCTGGCGATGATGGAGATCATCTACGGGCTCGGACTGATCCTCACGGGCGCGACGCCGCTCGGCGGCTACGTGGAGACCTATACGAAGGTTTCTACGGGCAAGCTCCTCTGGCTGAGCTATCTGATCTGGATCGCGCTCCTGATGGCGGCGATCACCTGGTTTATCTTCAATATGACCCGCCATGGTAAGTATATGTATGCGATCGGCGGAAATCCGCAGGCAGCAGAGGTTGCCGGCGTACCGGTGAAGCAGACCATGGTTATCATCTACGCGAAAGCGGCAGCATTCTACGGCATGGCGGGCTTCATGCTCGGTGCGAAGGCGGGCGGCGCTTCGATCAATACCGGACTCGGCTATGAGATGGAGGCGATCGCGGCCTGTGCGCTCGGCGGCGTATCCGTCACCGGCGGACGCGGACGTGTTTCCTCCGCTATCATCGGCGTTGCGGTGCTGGAGCTTTTGAAGGCGGCGCTGCAGTTCCTCGGAGTCAATGCCAACGCACAGTACATCGCGATCGGCATCGTGATCTTCATTGCGATCTCTCTGGATATCCGCAAGTACGTCGCGAAGAAGTAAGCTTTACGAACGCGAAGCATATCGTATATAATGAGGGGGCTGCAGCTGTCTGCGGCCCCCTTTACGGTATATAGGGAGGTGTGTATATGCCAAATGAATTGGTGAAGCTGAGTCTGTCGCAGCTGGGGATCCCGGCGATCCTCGGAGTTTTGCTTCTGTATTATGCAGTGAAGCTTCTCATCTTTCAGGATGTGGAGGCGATCCGTCCGCCGCAGTGGAAGCCGCTCCGTCCGGAGCAGAGAAGCGCTTATGCGAGAGAGGCGGGGCTGCTCCTGCTGCTCTTCGGCGTCTGTACGGCGATCGCCTCCGTACTGATGCTTTTTATCCCGCTGCTCGGGCTCTGCTTCCTGACGCTCTCAATCCTCGGCGTGTTCTACCGCTTCCGCAGGATGGAGGAGAAGTATACGGGGTGAGAAGCGGGAGGGGAGGGCTATGACGAAATATTCCGTGCTGCTCGTGGACGACGAGGAGGATGTCATTCAGGTCATTATCCGGAGGATCAGCTGGGAGGCGCTGGGCTTCGAGGTCATGGGCTATGCGCATAACGGGCTGGAGGCGCTTGAGCTCGCGGAGGAGAGGCAGCCGGATGTCGTGATGACGGACATCAAGATGCCCTATATGGACGGACTCACGCTCTCAAAGAGGCTGAAGGAGCTGTATCCGACGGTGAAGATTATCATTTTTTCGGGCTTCGATGAGTTCGAATACGCCAAGGAGGCGATCCGTCTGGAGGCGGAGGAGTACATCCTGAAGCCGATCAATGCAGAGGAGCTGGGGGAGGTGTTCGGGCGGATCCATGCGGCGCTGGATCGCGAGTTCGACGAGAAGCAGAATATCAATATGCTGAAGAACTACTATCTCGAGAGCCTGCCGATCCTGAAGGAGAATCTCTATACGGCGTTGATCGAGGGACGTGTCCCGGAGCAGGACATTCCTCATGAAATGATGGACTGCCAGGTGAGTCTGGACGGCCCGTATTATACGGTGGCGCTGCTGCACAATAGCCAATCACTCTCGCCGCAGGGCATCAATCCGGTGCTGATTACGATGTCGATTCGGAAGGCGGCGGAGGAACGGCTCAGTGCGCGCTGGAATGCGCGCTTCTTTACCTATCTCGGAGATATCGTTGTGATCGCGCAGCTTAAGCGGCAGGAGGAGCTGACGGAGCTGACGGACAGCTGCGAGATGCTCTGCCGCATCGCACGGCATGTCTGCAATGCGACAGTCAGCGCGGGAATCGGACGGGCTGTTTCGGAGCTTCGTCTGCTTCCGCAGAGCTTCGCAGGGGCGAATGAGGCGCTTTCCTATCGCGTGATCTACGGACGCGGCAAGGCGATCAGCATTTCCGAGATCGCACCGGAGGAGCACAGCGCGGACGAGCGCTGCGATGAGAATTCGGTGCTGCATAGAACGGAGACGCTGCAGGAGCTCTTCCGGAGTATACGGATGGATTCGGAGGAGGCGCTTGAGGGGAAGATAGAGCGCTATCTTTCACAGAGTGTACCGAAAAACCCCTCCATTCAGGACTACCATTTCTTTCTGATGGAGCTTGTGACAGAGCTCTACCGCTTTCTGCATTCCAGCCATGTGGAGCCGGAGAGGATCTTCCCGCAGGATGAGGATGTGTACCGCATGGTGCAGCAGATGGATCTCCGTGAGCTCTCTGCCTGGCTGAAGAGGAGCTGCGTGCTCGCGCAGCAGAGGATACAGGAGAACCGGCAGGACTCGACGAAGTCCTTCGTGCGGCGGGCGATCGAATATGTGGGGAGGAACTACAGCGATCAGGATCTGAACGTGGAGCATATCTGCGGCTATCTGCATGTCAGCGCCGCCTATTTTTCGACCGTGTTCAAGCGGGAGACCGGGAAGACCTTTATTAACTATCTGACGGATTTTCGGATGGAGCGGGCGGTTCGGATGCTGATGGAGGAGGACGAGAAGACCTATATCATTGCGGAGGCGGTGGGCTATTCCGATCCGAACTATTTCAGCTATGCCTTCAAGAAGAAGTTCGGGATGTCGCCGTCGAAGTACAAGCAGTCACAGGGAGTCTGAAATGAAAAAGCGCCGGATCTTCGCATTTCTGCCGAAGCTGCATCTGCTGAAAAGCATTCACAGCATGATACTGGTGAGCTTCACTGTCGTGTCTGTGACGCTCACCCTGCTTCTGTCCTATGTGTTCTACCGGCAGTTCTCCGTACACCTCGAAAGGAATGTGGTGGAGAGTGCGGAGCAGCAGCTCCGGCAGACCGCCGTCAGTCTGGAAGACTACCTCGTCAGTATGCGCCGCGTCTCGGATGCGATGTATTATGAGGCGATCAAGGGGATGGATTTCCGGAGTGACAATGCCGCCGGAGAGATGAACCTGATGTATGAGGCGAACCGGGACAATCTGGTCAGCATCGCGCTCTTCTCCGCAGACGGCGGACTGATTTCTGCGGCGCCGGTGGCGAATTTGAAGAAAAATATCGACGTGCGGGAGCAGAGCTGGTTTGAGCTCGCGACGGCGCAGGTGGAAAACCTGCATTTTACGAGCTCCCATGTGCAGAATCTCTTTGACGATCCGACCTACCGTTATCACTGGGTGATCTCTTTGAGCCGCGCGGTGGAGCTGACGCGGGGCGGCAGACCGGAGAGCGGCGTGCTGCTGGTCGATATGAACTATTCTGCGATCGAGCGGCTCCTGAAGCGTCTGAACGATTATTCCGGCGGGCAGTATTATTACCTCTGCGACAGCGGCGGCAAGCTGATCTACCACCCGCAGCAGATGCTGATCTACAACGGCTTGTATCCGGAGAACAATGCAGTGATCCCGTACTATGAGGACGGGGTGCACCGGGAGACCTTCCGTGGGGGGCGGCGCACTGTCATCGTGGATACGGTCGGCTATACCGGCTGGAAACTGGTGTCTGTGATTCCGGAGAATAAATATTTCTTCGGGATCGACAATATGCGCTACTTTGCCGCGATGCTGGCGGCGGTCACCGTACTCTTTCTGCTTCTTATGAACCAGCTCCTCTCCTTCCGCATCTCCTATCCGCTGCTTCGGCTGAATGCGTCGATCCGCGGGATAGAGCAGGGCAACCTGAACGCGGAGGAGATCTATGTCGGAGGCAGCACGGAGGTGGAGCACCTCGGCATCACGCTGAAGCAGTCCGTGCAGCGGATCCGGCAGCTGATGGCGGATATTGTGGTCGAGCAGGAGGAGAAGCGGAAGTCGGAGATGGACGCGCTGCAGTCCCAGATCAACCCGCATTTCCTCTATAATACATTGGATTCCATTGTCTGGATGATAGAGGGCGGAAATTCCGAAAATGCGGTCTTCATGGTGACGCAGCTTGCGAGCCTTTTTCGCATCAGCCTGAGCCGCGGGAAAAATATCATTCCGCTCCGGCAGGAGCTGCTTCATGCCGAAAATTATATGAATATCCAGAAGCTGCGCTATAGGAATGCCTTTACCGTGAGCTTCGCGGTCGATCCGGAGCTGCTGAGCTGCCTGAGTGTGAAGCTGATCCTCCAGCCGATTCTCGAAAACGCCATCTATTACGGCGTAGAGGGGATGGACGGAGACGGAGAGATCCGCGTGGAGGGGAGGCTGCTTCCGGCGGCGTGGGAAACGGCCTCAGCGAAGGAGTCGGATGCGGCAGACTATGCAGCAGAGAGGGAGATCTGCCTGTCTGTCACGGACAACGGCTTCGGGATGCCGGAGGAGGTTGTTGAGAGCCTGCTCCGCGAGGATGAGGAGAGTCGGCGGCGCGCGCCGAAGCATGGCTCCGGGGTCGGACTCATCAACGTTCACAAGAGGATTCAGCTTCGCTTCGGCACGGAATACGGTCTTCGGATCTATAGCGAGCCGGACGAGGGGACGCGGGTCGAGCTGCATCTGCCGGCGATTCCGGATACCGAGGAGAACCGGCGGCTCCTTGAGGAGGGACATTACCGGAGAGGAGGGAGGAATGAGGGGAAATAGGTTCTTTACGGTCGCGCTCGCGATCTCGGCATCGGTGATCCTGCTGCTCTCCGCCGCGCGGGTCATCTCGGATACGGAGAAGCCGCGCTTTCGGGTCTCCGTCGTGGTGGACGAATCCGGCTCCGGCAGGTGGCTGCCGTTCCGGGAGGGGATCACGCAGGCGGCGAAGGACAATAACATTGAGCTGAGCTTCGTGACGACGGACGCACTGGTGTCGGTGCAGCAGGAGGGACGGATCATCGCACGGGAGATCCAGAGCGGCGCGGACGGAGTGATTGCCGGCTTCCGTTCCTCCTCGGGGACAGCGGAGATGCTGCGGGGCTTCATGGGGCAGACCCTGCTGGAGCTCGTGGATACCGAGGTGGAGAGCGAAGGCACGAACGACTCGATCGGCCTGGTTTCTGCGGACAATGCTGCCATCGGGCAGGCACTGTGCCGAATGCTCCTGTCCGATCTGCCGGAGGGAGCGGCAGCGAAGCGGCTCGGGCTGCTCTGCGGCAGGCAGCAGCAGTTCTCCGTGCAGGAGCGTTTGTCCACTTTTTCCGAGGAATTGAAGACAGGAATTGTGGATAAGCGCTGGGAAATTCCGGATATAGAGGATGGGAAGGAGGCGCTTGCCCGGAAATGTGCGGAGGCGCCTGTGGATATCCTCGTCGCCATGGATAATGCGAGTATGGAATGCGCGATGGAATATCTGGAGGAGAACGGAAAGCGGAATATCCTGCTTTACGGCGTGGGGAATTCCGAAAAGCTGGTGTACGGACTGGACAGCGGACTGATTCGCGGCATGATCGTGCCGGAGGAGTTCAGCATGGGCTACCATGCGCTCTCCGATCTCGCGGCGCGGCTGAATCACAGGATATCGGTGCCGTTCCGGAGGGAGATCGGCTTCCGGGCGGTGCGCAGGGATACGATGTATCTGGAGGAGAACCAGAAGATTTTGTTTCCGAGGATTGCATGATGAAGTGAAAAAGAAAGCTGCTCTGCCTTCTGCTGTTCGGGCTCCTGCTGCTGGGTCTCGGTGCCTGCGGAAGAGCGGAGACGAAAAACAAAAAGAAAATCCGGGTCGGCATCACGCTTTACGACCAGTATGACACCTTCCTCTCGGAATTCATGCGCTTTTTCGAGGAGGCGGCATCCCGCCAGCGGGCGGAGGGCTATGAGATCAATATCGAGATCTACGACGCTGCGACGAGTCAGCGGACGCAGAACGAGCAGGTGGCGGAGATGATACAGAACGGCTGCGACATCCTCTGCGTGAATCTCGTAGACCGGACGGCCCCGACAGAGATCATCGACAGCGCGAAGCGGAAGGATATCCCGGTGATTTTCTTCAATCGGGAGCTGGTGGAGGAGGATCTCCTGCAGTGGAACCGTCTCTATTATGTCGGTGCCGATGCGACCGAATCCGGTGTGATGCAGGGGGAGCTCGCGGCGGAGGATATCCTTGGGGCTTGTACGGATGGGATCTCTGCCTATGATAAGAACCGGGACGGCGCGATACAGTACATCGTGCTCGAGGGAGAGGCGGGGCACCAGGACGCGATCGTCCGCTCGGAGTACTGCGTGAATACGCTGATCGCTGCGGGTGTGCGGGTGGACAAGCTGGGCTACGCGATCGGCAACTGGAACCGGGCGGAGGCGCAGACGAAGATGACGCGGCTCTATCAGGAGCTTGGAGACAGCATCGAGCTGATCTTCGCGAACAATGATGATATGGCGCTCGGCGCGATCGATACCTACCGGGAGCAGGGCGTCCCGAGTGCGCGCCGCCCGCTGATTTACGGCATCGACGGCACGAAGGTCGGAAGAGCCGCGGTGCGGGACGGTACGATGGCGGGTACCGTCTATAATGACGCGCGAGGGCAGGCGGAGCAGATGTTTGCGCTCTGCTTCCGTCTCGGCATCGGGGAGGAGCTCGGGGATCTGCCCCTCCGGGACGGGAAGTATATCCGTCTTCCCTATGAGAAAATCCGGATGAACAATGTAGAGGAATATGAATAATATCCGGAGAGCTGTCCCTTGCGGACAGCTCTCTTGGCTCTTGACTTTGGAGAAAACGGGTGCTATATTGTTCAAAATATTTTGAATGGAGACAAAAATGAACAAAAAGATCGATTGGAGCCTGACACTCTTCCCGTTTTTCTCTATCGTGCTTCTCTGCATCCTTTTCTTCGTACAGCCGGAGGCATCGAATGCGGCGCTCTCCGCGGTACGGGGCTTCCTCGGAAACGAGCTGGGACTTTTTTATCTTCTCGTGGGGCTCGGTGTTTTCCTGCTCTCTCTCTATCTTGCCTTCTCTCGATACGGCGGGATCGTGCTGGGGGAGCCGGGGGAGAAGCCGCGCTACAGCTTCTTCCGCTGGGGGGCGATGATGTTTACCGCTGGACTTGCCGCAGATATCCTCTTCTACTCCTTCTGTGAATGGCTCAGCTACGCGGGAGAGACGCATGTCCTCTCTATGGGGCCGCTGCAGGACTGGGCAGTGACGTATTCCCTCTTTCATTGGGGACTGATCCCCTGGGGCTTTTATCTTCTGCTGGCGGCTGCCTTCGGCTTCATGCTGCATGTGCGGAAGGGCTACCGTCAGAAATATTCCGAGGCGTGCCGCCCGCTGCTCGGAAAATATACGGACGGCTTCGCCGGCCGCCTTATCGATCTGCTTGCGGTCTTCGCCCTGCTTGCCGGGACGGCGACGACCTTCTCTGTGGCGACACCGCTGCTCGCGGAGGCGGTGCGGAAGCTCTTCGGGCTCCCGCTCGATACGCGGACAGTCACGATCCTGATCCTGCTTCTGACCTGCGCGCTCTATACTGTGGCAGTGCTTCGGGGTATGGCGGGGATTTCGCTGCTTGCGAGCCTCTGCTCCTGGCTCTTCTATGGACTCCTCGCCTATGTCCTCCTCTTCGGCGGGGAATGCCGCTTCATTCTCGAGAATGGCTTCGCCGCAGTCGGGAGGCTGATACAGAACTTCTTCCCGATGGCGACCTATACGGATCCGCTCCGGGAGAACTTCTTCCCGCAGAACTGGACGATTTTTTTCTGGGCGTACTGGATGGTCTGGTGCGTGGCGGCCCCCTTCTTCATCGGAAGTATCTCACGGGGCAGACGGATTCGGGATGTGATCCTCGGGGGCTATGCCTTCGGCGTAGGGAGCACCTGCCTCAGCTTCCTTATCCTCGGGAACTATTCGCTGGGGCTGCAGCTGTCCGGCAGGCTGGATGTGCTGGGGCTTTATCATATGACGGGGAATCTGTACCGGACGATCATCTCGGTTGCGGAGACGCTGCCGCTCTCTCCTCTGGTGCTCCTCGTGCTGATCCTGACAATGATCGCCTTTTATGCGACCTCCTTTGACTCGATCGCGCTTGTGGCGGCGCAGTACAGCTACCGTGAGCTGAGAGAGGGGGAGGAGCCCGGCAGCGCCGTGAAGGCGCTCTGGGCCGTGCTGCTGATCCTGCTTCCGGTTGCGTTGGTCTTCTCGGAGAGCTCGATGGCGAATCTGCAATCCGTTTCGATCATCGCTGCGTTTCCGATCGGCTTCGTGATTCTGCTGATCTCTGTCAGCTTCCTGAAGGACGCGAAGAAATATAAGGAGGAGGAGCTGCCGCTTCTGGAGAGGAGGACATCAGGAAAGCGGCTGCCGGAGCTCGGGAATTTAAAGGAGCAAACGAGAGCCGGAGAGGGGTGCCTCGATCCGATGTCGGACGAGGGCATCGAAGTGCTGCTCGAGAACTGGGAGCGTTCCTACGGGGAGAGATAGCCGGAAGGCAGACCGAGAGCCCGCATTGCGAGCCGTCCGTTTTACAGGCGGCTCGCAATGCGGGCTTGTGCAATTTGCATACAACAAATTTAATTTGTATATAATGTCCTTAATTTTTTTATATAGTGCTCGTTTTATTGAGAAAAATGCACTAAATATATGAAAAAGTATTCGCTGGATACTATATTTTAGCTTAAAAAACAGATAGAATATCATATATATTAGGAAATAATTACGGGGTATACAGTCAGAAGAAGGAAGGACAGAAAAAGGGAAGAGGGGAAAGGACAGAACGGAGGTTCGGAATGGATAAGGGGAAAGAGGATACGAATTATCTGAAGGACTATCTGACACTCTGCATGAAATACCGTCTGCTCTCTCTGGGACTGTCCTCGATTGCATGGAGCTTCACCATACTGCATGAGAGGAGGGGAAACACAGCGTTCTGGGGGATCCTGACGGGAATGCTGATTTCCTGCCTGCTTGGGAATCACCTCTACCTTTCCTCCAGGAAAGACCGGCTTGCTGCCGGCATCCTCTTCGCGATGGAGCTTTTGGCGTACGGAATTTTTATTTTTTTAAGCGGCGGTATTTTCAGTCCGTTTATCTGGTATTTTCTGAGCTGCATCCTGCTCAGCCTGAACGGGGACAGACACCACGCTTTCCTTCCTGCCCTTGCTGTGGTATGGGGGATCCTCTGTGCGGTTCTGGGGGAGGCGATGGAAATCGGAACCGGTGCGGAACCGGATCTGAATATCCTGATCGGCATCATTATTATCGTTGGCGCCTTTTACGTCTTCCGCAGCTATGCCCTCCTGCTCACAGAGGGACGGAGGGAGCTGGCGGTGCTGAACAGACAGCTGGAGGAGGAGAACCTGCGGGAAAAATACGCGCTGCAGCAGATCCGCGGTATGTATGAGGGCTTCAGTCTGATGGCGCTGACGAATCCGGAGCAGGTGCTGCAGAAGCTGGCGGAGCTTATCGCGGGCAGCATATCGGCGGGCGGCTGCGAGTTTATCATCAGGAGCCCGGACGGGAGCGTGACGACCCTTGGGAGCGGGATAGGGGAGGACACAGGGGAGCGGCTGCTCGAATGGCTCCGCGGTCTGCCGGAGGGGATGGGAGTGCAGGAGGGCGGACAGAGAGAGGAACGCAGCATTACGATCCGAGGGAAGCGCTATGAAGTGCTTCGGATCGGCAGCGGGAGTTATGGAGAGGCTATGCTCATACTGGATGCAGATAGCCGGAACAGCCGGGAAAAGGAATTTTATCTTCAGCTTGCGAGGAGCATGCTTCGGGAGGTGGATATCCAGAGACAGCTGGAGGGCTTTATCTCCGCGGAGGAGAAGAACCGGATTGCGGACGAACTTCATGATACGGTGATCCAGAAGCTCTTCGGACTGAGCTGCGGTCTCCGCGTGCTGGGTGCACAGGCGGAACAGATCGGAAAGGATGCGCTGAAGGAACGGCTGGAGGAGCTTCGGGGCTCGGCAGCGCTTACCATGAAGGAGCTTCGGGATGCTATCTACGGAAGACAGTTCGAGGCCTTTGGAGAAAAGAGCTTCGAGGGCAGGATCAGGAGCTATATGGAGGAGGCGGAGCATCTCCATGCGGTCAGGATCGATACGGAGCTGAACCTGCGCAGCGAAGCGCTCTCCGCTGCGGAAAAGATCGTCGTATACAGAACGATCTGCGAAGCGGTTAATAATGCGATCCGGCATGGGATGGCGAAGCAGATCCGCGTCAGGGTTCGTACAGAGGAGAATGGAACGGAGATCTGCGTGGAGGACGACGGAAGCGGATTTGAAAAAGGAAAGGGCACGGGAGGAGGGAGAGGACTGAAGAATCTGTATGGCATGGCGGCTCTTTTTAAGGGAACGCTGCTGCTGGAAAACAGGGAAGAACAGGGAGCGAGAGTCATACTGCGGCTTCCTATGCGGAAATAGGAGGAGGTACTTATGTTTTTGATATTAGATGACCACCCTCTGTCGAGGCAGGGGCTGGAAACGATTCTTCACATGTACCGTCCGGAGGAAGAGGTGCAGCAGGCGGGCAGTGTCCGGGAGGCAGTCGCCTGCTGCATGTGCAATACAAATATAAACATCGCGTTCATTGATATCAGGCTGAAGGAGGAAAGCGGCTTTGACTTCCTGAAATGGCTGAAAAAGGAGAGGAAAGCGACGAAAACCATCTTCATCAGCTCTTCCTCCGGAGAAAGTGATTTCTCCCATGCCAGAGCGATGGGGGCGGATGCGTACATCCTGAAGGATGCGTTCATAGATGAAATCATATTTGGCCTGAAGGCGGTGGAACGAGGCGGGAAGTTCTATTCCATGGAGCTGATCGGAAATTCCGGGACGATTTCCGAAGAGGAGAAGAGGCTTGAACGACTGACAGAGCGGGAGAGGGAGGTTCTGCAGCTGCTGGGACGCGGCTGCTCCAATGCAGAGATCAGCGAAGCGCTGTGCATCTCGACGGGGACGACGAAGAAGCATGTCAGCAGCGTGCTTTCCAAGCTGGAGATGAGGAGCCGCGTAGAGGCTGCTATATTTGCGAGGGACGGCTGCTTTGAGGAGGAAAAGGAGCTCCGGTGAGAGCGGAAAAGGAGAATGCCATGAAAAAGAGGAGAGTAGGAAGGAACGCCAGCCTGATTATTACGGGGCTCGTCCTTCTGCTTTGCCTGGGAGGAATCGGGCGAAGCTATTCGGGCTGGGTCAGCAGAATGCGTGTGAAGCAGCGGCTCATCAGCGGATCCTTTGATAATGTATTCTCGGAGGACAGCGCCGATGCTGCCGTCGTGAATGAGGAGGGGGAGGTTCTTACGGATCTTTCCGTAGAAGCCGTGGTAGAGGAGGATGGAAAACGCATCCGTTTCCGCTTCGCCGATGCGCTGCCGGCTGCGCTCCTGGAGGAGGGGAATCGTCTGCGGATCTCCTATGCTATACTGGAAAAGGAGGTGCCTGCGCAGGCGGCGATCGGGCAGGCGGAGGAAGAGCCTGTCACGGTGAAGATGACGCCGACCGACTGGTATCTCACGACAGACGGCTGCACCTACCGCTACAGACCGGAGCACAGCTTCTTCCAAAAGAGCAGACTCTTTTCGGGAGAGCACAGTTTGGCGGAAGAGGACGGCGTGCTCTATGGAACGCTGCTGCTTTTTGCAGAGGAGGATCTGCTGTCCGGTATGCCCCCGGAGCTTACACTTACGGAGAAGCGGATTTCGGAGCTGGAGGAGCTTCCCGGGAGGAGCTTCGACGAGGATGGAATCCATATCGTTTATTCCTGCGAGATCGCGATTGCGCTGGATCAGCGTGCCGCGACAGGGGGAGAGGAGGCGATCATATGAGAAAAAGAGAGGCTGTGATCCTGCTGGGCGTGGCGCTGATGCTGACATCCGCCTTTACTGCCTACGCGTACTGGACGGAGCGTCTGTTTGTGCGCTGTGAGCTTCCTGTTTGCTATCCGGTAGAGATTCACTGCAAAGAAATGGAAAGCACAGCGCCGGGGGCGCTTTTGGAGGAAGCGGCAGCGCTCTTCAAGGAAAGTGAAGGGTCTGAGAATGAAGCTGCCGAAAGTGAGCGGAGAGAAGCGGAAGGAAAGGCGGCAGAGACGGAGACCGGTGCGGAGAGAGAAGAAGAAACGGCAGAGACGGAAGCGGATGCGGAAAGGAAAGAAAGGGAGACAGAGCGGAAATCCGATGCGGAGAGGGAGGATAAGGAGACAGAGGAAGCGTGCGGCGAAAATACAATAGAAGAGAACGGCGGCGCGGCGCATGCATAGGAGGTACGGATACTGCAGCCTTCTGCTGCTTTTCCTGCTGAGCCTTTCCGTGCTTCCGGGAATCAGGGGGCTTCTGTCAACAGATCTCCTTCTGTTTTCCGCGTACTGGCTCACGCTTCTTTTTCTTCTGTATGTCATTTTCCCGAGGGCGGACATCCCTGTGAGGGGCGGACTTCGCAGAAGCATGCGGCTCTACGCTTTTTCGGGTGCAGGGATCTGCCTCGCGATCCGCTATATGGCGGGCGTCATTATGAAAAAGCTGGCGGCGACACCCTATGACCACTCACTCCCGGGGATTCTCCGGAATATTTTTGAAGTCATGCTGCCGATTCTCGTGCGGGAGGGGATTCGGGCGTATGCGCTCGGCAGTATTCGCCGCAGTGTGCGGCACAGAGCGTTTCGGATCACGCTTCTGACGCTTTTCCTGTCGCTTCTTATGCTTAATACCGTGAAGCTCGGACAGCTCAGGAGCGAACGGGAGCTCTTTATCTATCTCGCAAGTGATGCAGCGCCGGGGGTTTCTCTTCAGGCGCTTCTCACGGTACTGGCACAGTGCGGCGGAGCGGGCGCGGCGGTGTGTTATGCGGGGACTGCCTCTCTCTTCCAGAGGCTTTTTCCGTTCCTTCCCGAGCTTCCGTGGCTGGGGGAGGCTTCTATCGGCATCTGCTTTCCGGTTCTGTATGCTCTGTTTATCAGGGAGCAATACAGACTCGGCGAAGAGGGCGGGAGGGAGATCTCCGGCATTTCGATTTCTTATTTGCTGGGGCTTTTTACGGCGATCGGCCTTTACTGGTTCTGTATCGGCGTATTTCCGCTGTATCCCTCGGTCGTCCTGACGGGAAGCATGGAGCCGGTCATCTTCCCCGGGGATGTCGTGATCATCCGGCGTCTCTCCGAGGAAAGGGAGATCTACCGGATAGAGGAGGGGGAGATCCTGAATTTTCAGCGGAAGGAAATCAATATTACGCACCGGATCATAGAGATTCGTGAGGATGAAGCGGGGAACCGGAGCTTCGTCACAAAGGGAGACAATAACGCCTCCGAGGATGTACAGCCGGTTCAGCCGAATGATGTGAATGGAACCGTCGTCAGAATCCTCCCGAAGGCGGGCATTCCCGTGCTGCTTCTGCACAGTGAAAGGGAGACCCCGGAGGGCGTCGTGGATTCGTCTCCGTAGAAGCAGGGAGCTTCGGAACCATAGGCGCTGCGTGGAACGCTTGATGCCGTCGGCGGAGACGGCGGAATGGAGAGTGCTATGAAAGCAATAGCCGAAAAGCGGAAAAGGGCGCTGCCCAGACCGGTATTTGACAGACGGAGGCGCAGCTTTGCCTATGCTGTCGGCGGCATTGTCCTGTTTATGGGCGTTCTGCTCTTTGCCTCCGGCTGGAGAAACCGGAGCGTTTCCGAAAAGGACATCCTCTATGCCTATACGTTCAATGCGGACAGCGCATACCGGGTCAGGCTGCATCCGAATGACATCTATGAAGAGGAATGGCTTCCGGAGGAAAGGATGTATTCCGCTGCACTGACGGATTACATTGAGGTCTGCCTGCGCTCGGAGCTTCGCGGACAGGGAAGCATAGATGCGGAGCTTGGCGGGAACTATACGCTTACCGCAGTTCTGGAAGGGTTTTATACGAAGGAGGATGTCCGGAAACAGATTTATGAGAAACGCTTCCCCCTGCGGGAGGGTAAAATGCAGAGGGAGGCGGACGGAAGTGCTGCGGCAGAGGAAACCGTGAATATTTTCCCTGCGGAGTATGCCGCGCAGCTGGAGCGGATCGAAAATACATTAGGAGGGAGCACGGAAAGGAGCTGCTATCTGCTTTTCTCCGGGGACTGCTATATCGATACGGAGACGGAGCGTCGGCAGGAGCAATTTTCCTATGCGCTTCCGCTCCCGCTCCTTCTGGAAAGCGGCTTCTATACCATGGAGAAGCCGGAGACCGCGCCGGAGAGCGGGGAAATCTCGAAGAGCGGGAGCAGGATGCTCGGCCCTTCTCCGGCTAGGCTTCTGGGCGGCGGGCTGCTCTTTGCCCTCGGTCTCGGCGGCCTGCTCTTCACCCGCTTCTTCACGCGCCTGCCCTCGGAGGAGGATGCATGGAGGCTTCGTATGAAGCGGCTTCTCCGGCGGTACGGCAGCCGGCTCGTCTTTCTGATAGAGCCGGAGGAGGAGAGCGGGAAGCCCTGCTGCAGGATACAGAATATGGACAGCCTGCTCCTGATCGCCGAGGAGCTGCGGCAGCCGGTGCTCTGCAGTCTGGATGAGCGGGGCTGTCCGCGGAACGGGAGATTCTCGGTATACGGGCAGGAGACCTGCTATGTTCTCCTCTATGCGCCTCCGATGTCCGTACCACTTTCGGAGTAGTCCGGAATAGCCGAAAGGCATATGTAAAATCAGACCTTATGGAGATGTGCCGCCGCTTTCTGCATGGTATTGTTCAGATAGCAGTAAAGGAGAGACGGATTCGCGATTCCTGAACAATTGTTAAAAAGCATATTGCAGAAAGGACGGTATTTTATGAGAAGAGCAGGAAAGAAATCTCTGATTGGCGGACTTCTTGCGTTATCCCTTATCCTCACGGGAACCGGCTATGCATACTGGACGGATACGCTGCATGTCACGACGAAGGCAACGACCGGTGATTTCGGCGTAACCTTTGTCGACCTCGGGCTGTATGCACAGTACGACAACGAGACCCTGCAGGGCGGCTGGAGTATCGTGGACGGGATCGGAGACAGCGGTTATGTGGATGATCACTTCTTTATGAGAGGGACAAGCGACTATAACAAGATCGCAAAGGACGGCTCCATTGATGCCTATAAGGTGCGCCAGAAGGGCTACAACAATATAGATTTCGATGCCGAGCTCGAGGATGCGGAGCTGATTCCGAGGACGATCGGGCCGTACAATAAGGCGACGACATTGGGCAGTGATACGATCAAGCTTGAGATCAATGAAATGTATCCCGGCTATGCGCAGGCATTCCGTGCGGATCTCCTGAACGTAGGCAGCATTGCGGCGAAGCTCAGCACCATGAAGTTTACGGTTGAGGGAGTAGATAATACCTTTGTTGCAAATGATACGGTGAAGAATATGCTGGGAATCGCGCTGTACATGCATCAGGAGCTGATTCCGGGAAGCAGCGCGGAGCCGAGCGTGTTTAAGCTCACCAAGGCGTTGTCGCAGAATGATGAGGACTATTTCACAGTGGGCAAGGTACATTTCATGAGACTGTCCGCACTGGAAAAGCTGGATCCGGCTGTCGTCAAAGCAGCAATTGAAAATGCGACCATCCTCTGCAGCCCGACGGAAAACAGAATGGATGTCCTGATCGGCGTAGCAATGGATCCGGATGCGACCGGAAAGTATACGACAGGTACTACGGAGCTTATGGCGGATAATAAGGATGCGGACAGCCAGAAGAAGGGCGCTTCCGTGACAATCGACTTCCTTTGGGATCAGTTCAATGAAGGAAAGGATGCCGGAAATCCGAATTATCTTGTTTACCAGAACAAGTAAACGGCGGTCGATCAGCATATCGCGAAGGGAATCAGATGACATATCATTCGTAAAAGGAATGACTGACAAAAGCATACAGAGAATGCCCTCCGATGTCGCTTAGTGTGTGAGAAAAGGAGCCGGTTCGATAGGATGCTTCTATCGGGCCGGCTTCTTAATGCTGCTTTCATAATATATGCCATAATGGGAAGCATTTCCCCGTATTGCATTCCCTTCGGATGTTTTCTATAATACGAGGGCAAAGGACAATGAACAGAGAAAACAGACAGAGGAAAATAAACGGAGAAAGAGGGGGAAGGGATGCTGCAGGGCTTCTTTAATTACGAAAATCCGGTTTGGCGCTTCATCGGGAGGCTTGCCGACATTATGCTGCTGAACCTGCTGTGGGTCGTATGCAGCCTGCCGGTCTTCACGCTCGGCGCTTCGACAACGGCGCTCTATTACTGCACGCTGAAGATCGTGCGGGACGAGGATGACGGGAATGTCCGGATGTTTTTTCGGAGCTTCCGGCTGAATTTCCGGCAGGCGACGCTGATCTGGCTTGCGATGCTGCTGGCGGGCTCCATACTCTCTATCGATTTCTATTTCTTCGGCAGGATCATGGAGGGGAGCGATATGCTCCGCTTCGTGCTGCGCGCCGTTACGCTTGCAATTCTGCTGCTTTGGCTTCTTCTCTTTCTCTATGTATGGCCGGTGCTGGCGCGCTTCGACAATTCGATCCGCCGCACCGTGACGAACGCGATCTATATGTCTATAACGCATCTCGGCAGCACGCTTGCGATGCTCGTGACGGACGCGGTGCTCGTGCTCGCCGCGTATTTCAGCCTTTTCTATCTCCCGATCCTCGTTCCGGTGCTGCTGCTTCTCGGCTTTCCGGCGATCGCATGGGTCAATTCAACGATGTTCGAGCACATTTTCCGGAGGTATATGCCGGAGGAAGAACAGCCATAGTTTGTTCATAGTTTATTTCAAAAATGTTTACAGCCTACACACACTTTGTTCACGCCTGTTTTTTATAGTATGGACAGGATAACAAATGAGAGTTATCCGAGCGAATAAGATTTTTTTCATAATACTCGGGCAGGGGTCGCAGGATCCCTGCCCTCCTCCCTTTTCCGGGAATTTTTCCGAAAGATTGAAGATGAATATAGCTTGAATTCAGAAATGCTCCATTCCCGGCTGATTACAGATACCGTCGGGGCAGAGCGCCCACAGGCATTGGAATCGCCCCGCTGCCATGCTATAATCTGGGGCAGAACGACAATGAGCTGAGGGGTGTATTATGAAGCAGAAACTTGCCAACTATATTTCGGAGCTGCTGGTGCGGAACGGCATCACGCAGAATTTCACCGTGACCGGCGGCGGTGCGATGCACCTGAACGACGCGTTCGGACACCAGATGGGGATGCACTGCCTTTACCAGCATCATGAGCAGGCGTGCGCCATGGCGGCGGAGAGCTATGCGCGGATCTATAATCGCCCCGCATTGGTCTGCGTGACCTCGGGGCCGGGCGGCACCAATGCGATTACCGGCGTGCTGGGGGCGTGGCTGGATTCCCTGCCGATGCTGGTGCTGAGCGGGCAGGTGCGTTATGACAATACCGCGCGCTGGTCGGGCGTAGGTATCCGTGCGATGGGGGATCAGGAGTTCGATATTACGAGGGCGACCGGCTGTATGGCGAAGTATTCGGAGATGCTGATCGACCCGTACCGCGTGCGCTTCGTACTGGAGAAGGCGCTCTATCTCTCGCAGACGGGGCGTCCGGGACCGGTCTGGATCGACATTCCGGTAGATGTACAGGGAAGCTATATCGAGACGGAGGAGCTGATCGGCTTCGACCGGGAGGGCTATGAGGCGGGCGGTGACGGCTGGGCAGCGCCTGGCGGGCACTGCATCCCGGAGGACAGTGCGCTTTCCGGCAGAGAGAGACTTCCTGAGAACGACCCGGAGGCGCTTCGCAGCTATGCGCGGAAAATCCTTCAGAAGCTGCGGGAGAGCCGGAGACCGGTTTTCTATACCGGAAACGGCATCCGGATCGCCGGCGCGGAGGCGCGCTTCCTCCGCGTGATGAAGCGGCTGAACATCCCTGTCGTAGTCGGCTGGAACGCGCCGGATGTGATCCCGACCGAGGAGCCGCTCTATGCGGGGCGCCCGGGCGGACGCGGAGACCGTCCGGGCAATCTCACGGTGCAGAATGCGGATCTCGTGTTCAGCATCGGCTCCCGCCTGAATATCCGGCAGGTAGGGTACAACTTCCGGGAATGGGCGCGGGACGCCTTTGTCATTGTCAATGATATTGATGCGGAGGAGCTGCGGAAGCCGTCCGTACATGCGGATCTCCGCATCCATGCCGATGCCGCGGCGCTGCTGGACGCCCTGCTTATGGAGCTGGATGTGCAGGGGATAGAGCGGCTTTTCGACGGCGGGGAAGGGATGCTCCTTTCGGATGCAGAGCAGATTTGTCATTTCCCGGAAGCGGAGCGTGTACTGCGTGAGCATCGGGTACGGGATGCAGAGCGCGGCGTGCGGGAGGCGCGGCTGAGCTGGCTGGAGACCGCCGCCTTTTACCGGGAGAATTACCCTACCGTGCTTCCGGAGCATTTCCTGCCCGGGAAGGAGCGCGGAGAAGCAGCGAATGTCTATGCTGCGGTGGACATTCTGTCCCGGCTTGCCGGAGAGGGACAGATCACCGTGGTCGGGAACGGCAGTGCCTGCGTCGCGGGCGGACAGGCATATCGTATCCGGCGGGGCACGCGCTTCATCAGCCAGGACGGTGTCGCGTCCATGGGCTATGATCTCCCGGCGGCGATCGGTGCGTGCGTGGCGGTCTTCGGCCCGGACGGGCGGGAGGCGGAGGAGAACGGCAGGCGGAATCTGTATTGGAAGGGCAGAAAGGAGCAGTATCCGGATTACGCGAAGCATGATATCCTGCTGCTGACCGGCGACGGCTCGCTCCAGATGAATCTGCAGGAGCTCCAGACCATTATCCATCATCGGATGCCGATCAAGATTTTTGTGATTAACAACGGCGGCTATCATTCCATCCGGCAGACCCAGAGCAGCTTCTTCGGTGCACCGCTGGTCGGGATCGGTGTGGATTCCGGCATAGACGGTGTCTGCGACCTGAGCTTCCCGGATCTCGAGAAGCTCGCTTGTGCCTATGGCTATCCCTTCGTGCGCGTTTCGTGCAATGAAGCGCTCGCCGAGGCTTTTGAAAGGACGCTCGCGGAGGAAGGACCGGCGATCTGCGAGATCATGGTGAGCCTCAGCCAGCAGTTCCTGCCGAAGTCTGCGGCGCGGAAGCTGCCGGACGGCTCGCTGCAGAGTCCGCCGCTGGAGGATATGGCTCCCTTTCTGCCGAAAGAGGAGCTTAGGCGGCTGATGCTCGGGCGATGCAGCAGAGTGCGGGATTGATTCTGCGTAACCGTTCAGGGAAGCAGAGCTTCAGGGAAACACGGATGAAATCGGAAAAGGCGCACGCCCATGGCACTTGGTTCATGGATAAATCAGCGTTTCCTCCGTTCCTTTTCGGGTGAACTGCAAATGGCTTACCGGAACGGCTGCGATTGTGTGCTACGGAGGGAAAAGAACGGAGAAGGGGAACAGAATGCGGGATGTGGCTCCGGAAGGGGCGCGGCGCATTCTGTAGAGCGCGGCAAGGGAGGAGAAAATCGGAAATGCGAATCGTCATCAGCGGAGTCAGCAGTTTTCTGGGGAGAGCTTCGGCAGAGGCGCTCCTCGCCCGAGGACATCATGTCATCGGCATCGTGCGTCCGGGGAGCCGCAATACAGCGGGACTGCAGGATGCGGGGCTTCGGGCGCTGCGGCTCGTGCGCTTCGATTTCGACACGCTGCCGACGGCAGAGGAGGGGCGGTACCGCGCCGCTCTTTCCGAGGCGATGGGAAGGGACGCGCAGACAGCCGTGATCGACGGCTGGATCCACTTCGCGTGGGACGGCGTCGGCTCTGCGGGGCGGCAGGATCCGGAGATACAGACTCGAAATGTCGAAAATGCGAAAAAGGCGTATCGGATGGCGGAGCTTCTCGGCGCGGGGAAATTTCTTTTCGCGGGTTCGCAGGCGGAGTACGGGAACGGTACGAAGTCTGCTCCGCAGCCGGTCAGCGCGTATGGCAGTGCGAAGCTCCGCTTCGGCGAGTGGGCGGCGGCGGAGAGTCGGAAGCAGGGGACGATGGCGTTTCTGCACCTCCGGATCTATTCCGTGTACGGCTACGGGGATCATCCGACGACGCTGACGAATACTCTGAGCCGTGCCTGCCTTTCCGGGGACGGGTTTGCGCTGGGACCCTGCACGCAGCGCTGGAATTATCTGGAGATTCGGGATTTCGCTGCGGCACTCTGCCTCCTCACGGAACAGACGGCGGCAGGAAACGGGATCTATGACATAGCAGGAGAGAGTACGAAGCCGCTTCGAGACTATGTGCTGGAGGGGGCGGAGACACTGCTGTCCGCGGGAGACAGCGCGGCAGGCGCGGGCTTCCGGCTCCACTTCGGTGTCCGCCGGGACAATGCCGAGGGTACGGCCGGGATGGATCCGGACATCCGGAGGCTTTCCGCGCTTGGCTTCCGGCAGCAGATTTCCTTCCGGGAGGGAATGCTGGAGCTTCGGAGGAGGATACTGGAGGAGCAGGGCTGATTCAGACAGCCTCTCCGAGGCGGCAGCTCTCTCACGGCCCCGTTACATAAGCGTATTCCGTAACGGATTCCGCATACGGGCTTTATGAAGACCACAATATAGCAGGTCGAAGAAGAGGGATAGGGGAAACATGACGGAAAATGAAAAAGACAGAAGAGACAAGCGCTGCATTGCCTGCGGCGGGGCGCTTCATAGTCTCGGTACATTTCATGATATGCCGGCAAGCGCGCAGGAGCTCCCGACGGAGGAGCTGCTTTCGGAGGAGAGGGGGATTGATCTTCCGCTCTGCCAGTGCCATTCCTGCGGGCTGGTACAGTTTCCGGTGGAGCCCGTGTCCTACTATAAGGACGTGATCCGTGCGGGCGGCGGGACAAAAACCATGATACGGCTTCGGCATGAGGAATATCTGCGTCTCCTCACAGAGCTGGAAAAGCAGGGGCTAAGGCATCCGCGAATTCTGGAGGTCGGCTGCGGACGCGGGGAATTTCTCGAAATGTGGAAGAGCCTTTGGGAGACGGACGGCATCGAGCGGGGAGAGGCCGGGACAGAGCATGCGGAGGCGGAAGAGAGAAATGCAGTGCATATTCGCCGTATCCGTCCGGTGCTCTTCGGCATTGAGCACAGCGCGGCACTGGCGCGCGAGGCGCAGGCGAAGGGGCTTCAGGTCTTTCGGGACTTCGCAGAGGGAGAGAAGCTGCTTCCGGAGGCGCCCTTTGATGCCTTCGTGCAGTTTAATTTCCTTGAGCATCAGCCGAAGCCGCTCGATATGCTGCGGACGATCCGTCGGAATTTGCGCGACGGGGGGCTGGGGCTTCTGACGGTGCCGAGCTTCGAGTATATCCTGCAGCATGACGGCTATTATGAGCTCCTGCGGGATCATATCGCGAATTATACCGAGGAAACCCTGCAGGCGCTTTTGCAGGAGGCGGGCTTCGAGCTTCTGTCCTCCCGGATCGTGAACCGGGATACGATAGAGGCAATCGTGCGGAAGGCAGAGCCGGAAACGCTCAGTAAGCTCTGCTTCTCCGGCGCGTTGCTGGATATCTCGCCGCTGCTCGAGAACTATGAGATGCTCCGGCAGGATATTCGGGGATATTTGGACGGACTCGGCCGAGAGGGAAAGCGGCTCGCGATCTGGGGAGCGAGCCATCAGGGCTTCACGCTCGCAGCAAGCACAGAGCTCGGCGGACGGGTGAGCTATATCATCGATTCGGCGCGTTTCAAGCAGGGACGCTTCGCGCCTGCCTCCCATATCCCGATCGTTTCTCCGGAGCATTTCTTCACGGAGCCGGTGGAGGAGATCCTGATCGTCGCACCCGGCTATACAGACGAGATCGCCGACATTATCCGGGCACGCTATGGGGGGCAGGTGGGGATTCTCGCGCTCCGCGGGAAGCGCATCACCCGCTATGGGGAGAATCATCCATAATCTGCTTCCGTAAAGGGAAAAGATGTTGTCTCATTTCCCTCGGCAGGGGGTTGCCGTATCACTCTTATCCGAGGACGGATTCTTGTGTGATTTTTGCTTTACGTAAGCTTGAAATCAGAGAAAAATTCATGGTCCTAAAATAATAGATGGGGCTGTGAAAAAACGAAGACCAGAGCCCATGTATCGTGCGATGCATTTGCGGTTCGAGTCGCGATATGCGGCGGGGGCTTCCTGTTTTTTCACAGCCCCGTCTTTCGTCTTCGATAAAGCTGGATTTATAATATTTTAAGCAGGGAGAGGGTGCAAAGGAGAGTATTGCTGAGAGCTCTGAAGAAGAGATGAAGGATAAAGAAAAAGAAGCCGATATAAAGTCATGTTGCTTCGGACAGAATAGGAGGATAGCACCAAAGAGCTGTCATTTCAGTTTGCTTTCTGATAAAATAAATTTATATGAATGTATTATCGTAGCATTTTATGGAGAGGAGAAGGTATGAGAGCCTTCGTACTGAAAGCCCGGGGAGAGCTCGGCTGGGTCGAGAAGGATGAGCCGGTACTAAGGGATGCGCATGGGGTGCTGCTTCGTCCGCTGCTGGTTTCGCCATGCACGAGCGATGTTCACACCATCTGGCAGGGCTCGCCGAAGAGAACGGAGCTGACGCTGGGGCATGAGTGCGTCGCGGAGGTGGTCAAGGCAGGGAACGAGGTGCGGGACTTCCGCGTAGGAGAGACCGTGGCGGTGTCCGCCATCACACCGGACTGGTCGCAGCCGGACGTAGAGGAGAACTATGCCCACGCCGGACATAACTTCTCCGGACACCTGCTCGGGAAGTCCATTGACGGCGCGTTTCAGGAGCGCTTCTACCTGCCCTATGCGGATCGGAACCTCGCGCACATTCCCGAGGGACTTACGCTAGAGGACGCGCTTATCTGCGTGGATGTGATGCAGACCGGCTTCACCGCTGCGGAGGAGGCGGAGATCCGGGCGGGGCAGACCGTGGCAGTGATGGGCATCGGTGCGATCGGCCTCGCGGCGATTCTCGCCGCGAGGCTCCGCGGGGCACGGCAGATCTTCGCGATTGGCTCCCGGGCTGAAAATGCTGCGCTGGCGGAGTCCATGGGAACGCCGGGCTGCGCGGTCACGGTGCTGGATTACCGGAGTGCTGCGGCAGCGCTTCCGCCGACGATGCATCCGCTTTCGAACTCGACCGGCGCCGCGTTCGTGAACGAGATACTGCAAAGAACGAACGGCAGGGGCGCAGACGCCGTGCTTGTCTGCGGCGGCAGCGAGCTTGCGCTCGCACAGGCGGCGGATATGGTGAAGTATGGGACGGGCATCATTTCCAATGTGATGTACTTCGGCGCGGATCCGGAGCTCGAGGCATGGCAGCAGGAGCATCAAAGAGTCCGGCTTCTTCGGGACGGGGGGGAGGACGCAACGCTTTCTATACGAGACTATGCAGCGGTGGATGCGATCCTTCTCCCGAAGTTCTCGATGGGGCGGGGAATGGCGGGGAAGACCCTGAAATTCTCGCTTTCGAGGGGAGGCAGGGCGCATCTTGAGCAGGTGATGGCTTCGGTGCGCGCTGCCGGCATACAGCCGGGAAAGCTGATTACGAGACGCTATCAGGGGCTCGACAAAATAGAACGTGCGATTTATGATATGAAGGATCGCAAGGCGATCAAGATCGCGGTAAAGGTAGGAGAACGGAATTGAAAAAAACCATCAGTATCGTAGTGCCATGCTATAACGAGGAGGAAAACGTCATTCCGATGGCGGATGCGCTCCGGAAGATCTTCCGGGAAAGCCTCCCTGCCTATCACTACGAGATCATCTTCATCGACAATGACTCGAAGGACAGGACGAGGGAGCGGCTCCGGCAGCTCTGCGAGGCGGATCGCGGCATTAAAGCGATTTTCAATGCGAAGAACTTCGGACAATTCAACAGCCCGTACTATGCGATGCTTCAGTCGACGGGAGACGCGACCATACTAATGGCAGCGGATTTTCAGGATCCGGTAGAGATGATTCCGCGCTTTGTTTCCGCATGGGAGGCAGGCAGCAAGATCGCGATCGGGGTGAAGACGCATTCCAATGAGTCGAAGCTGATGTACCGGCTTCGCGGGCTCTACTACCGCTTCATCAGGCGGATGTCCTCTGTGGATCAGATCAGCCAGTTTACCGGCTTTGGGCTCTATGACAAGGCGTTCATCAATGTGATGCGGAACCTTGACGACCCGACACCCTTCCTCCGCGGGATCGTGGCGGAGCTGGGCTATCGGCGTACCGAGATCCCCTATACCCAGCCGCGCCGCCGCGCCGGTGTCACCCATAATAATTTCTATACGCTCTATGATGCGGCGATGCTCAGCTTCACGAGCTATACGAAGGTGGGGCTCCGGACGGCGGTCTTTTTCGGCGCGGTATGCAGCGCGCTCAGTATGCTGATCGGGCTGCTCTATCTCATCATGAAGCTGATCTGGTGGGATCGTTTCCCTGCGGGCATGGCGCCGATGCTGATCGGGATGCTTTTCCTCGGATCGGTGCAGATTTTCTTCATAGGGCTGCTCGGAGAGTACATTCTCTCCATCAATCAGAGGGTAATGAAGCGCCCGCTCGTCGTGGAGGAGGAGCGGCTGAACTTCGGGGATGCGCCGAAATACAGAGGGGTAAAGGAAGTAGAGGAATGAGAACAAAGCTGGATATCGCGCTGGTTCGGGAGGGGAAGCTGAACCTGCAGGGCTGGGCATTCGGAAAGGATCCGGAGCGGGAGGTCGGCTACCGCGTCACAGACCGGAAAGGGCAGGAGATCGAGGGAACGACGATCGAGAGCGTCCGCCGGGATTCCGTGGCGTCCGCCTTTTTCCCGGACTATGAGAAGCAGACAGGGCATCCGCTCCGCAGGGAGCTCGGCTTCGATATCAATGTGCCGTACCGCTTCGGAAGCGGGGAGAGCTGCATTCTGGAGATCTCGGCAGACGGACGGACGCGCAGGCTGCGGTTCGATGATAAGCGGATCGAAAGCTTCAATTCTCATGCGCACAAGAAGAGAGAGAAGCTGCTGGCGCTGCTGAACCCGGAGACGGTCGAGGTTGCATGGGACTGTCTCCGTGAGAGCGGGCCGCGGGTGCTGTTCAGGAAGGCGATTCACAGACTGCGGGGAATTTCGGAGGACTACGACTATAACGAGTGGTACAAAAAGACCCGTTGCACGGAGGAGACGTTACAGCAGCGGGAGACGCGCTTTCCGAGCATGCCGCGCTTCGCAGTCGTGATTCCGGTCTACCGTACGCCGGAGAAGTTCCTCCGCAGGATGCTGGAGTCGCTTCGTGCCCAGACCTATTCGAATTTTGAGGTGCTGGCCGCGGATGCCTCACAGTATGAGGGGCTGGTCTGGGAGAAGAACCTGGGGAAGCTCCCGCGGGAGGTGCTCGCGGAGTATCAGGCCAGAGATCCGCGCTTTCGCTTCGAGATCCTCGCGAAGAATCTGGGAATCTCCGAGAATACGAACGCAGCGATCCGCCTCTGTTCTCCGGAGACGGATTTCGTCGTGCTGGCGGATCATGACGACGAGCTCGCGCCGGAGGCGCTGTTTCAGTGCGCGAAAAAGATCAATGAACACCCGGATGCGAAGCTGATCTATACGGATGAGGACAAGATCGACTTCGAGTCCGCCTATCTCTTCGAGCCGCACTTCAAGACAGACTACAACCCGGATCTGCTTCGTTCCGTGAACTATATCACCCATCTTTTCGTGGTGGAGCGGGCGCTTTTGGAGAGCATTTCAGAGCCGGATCCGGAGAGCGGCAAGCGGATCTATGAGCGGAAGGAGTATGACGGCGCGCAGGATTATGACCTGATCCTCCGTGCCTGCGAGGCGGCAGACCGTATCGCGGAGGAGCAGCAGGCGCGCAGCGGACTCTCTGCGGCGGACGAGCGGCTGCTTCGGGAGGGGCGCTTCACCTCCCGGAACATCCTTCATATTCCGATGGCGCTGTATCACTGGCGTTCGCATCAGCTTTCTACCGCGGCGAATCCGGAGGCGAAGCTCTATGCCTTTTCGGCGGGAGAGCGTGCGATCACGGCGCATTGCCGGCGGCTCGGACTGCCGGTAAGGCGGGTGGAGAAGGGAATCACCTACGGCTTCTATCATACGCAGTATGAGATCGCGCGGACGGAGCAGGGCGTGGAGCCGCTTGTTTCCGTCATTATCCCGAATAAGGATCACAGCGCGGATCTGGATCTCGCGATCCGCTCCCTGATGAAGGGGGACTATCAGAATCTCGAGTTCATCGTTGTGGAGAACAATTCCGAGAAGCCGGAGACCTTTTCGTATTATGAGGAGATACAGCGGGAATTTCCGAGCCCGTTCACGGATACCGCTTCGCTCCCGGACGGAGAGAGCCCGGCAGAGCGGCCGCCCGTCTTCATGGGAAAGCTCGCCCGTCCCGCAGTCAGGGTGGTTCACTGGAAGCGGGAGTTCAACTATTCCTCGATCAACAATTTCGGCGTCCGCTTCACGCATGGCAGATATCTGCTCTTTCTGAACAATGATATCGAGCTGATCCGAGAGGATTCGCTGCGGGAAATGCTGCAATTTGTACAGCGGGAGGATGTCGGCATCTGCGGCGCACGCCTGCTCTATCCGGACGGCGTGATTCAGCACGGCGGGGTCGTGATGGGCTTCGGCGGCATTGCGGGCGCCGCCTTCATCGGCATTCACGACAAGGAGAATACCTATATGCACCGCGCGAAGTGCATTCAGGATTATTCCGCGGTGACAGCCGCCTGTCTGCTCTCGAAGCGGGAGAGCTTCGACGCGGTTTCGGGCTTCACGGAGGAGCTTGCAGTCGCCTTCAATGATGTGGACTACTGCATGAAAGTACGCGCGCTGGGGCAGAAGGTAGTCTACAATCCTTACGCGCTCTTCTTCCACTATGAATCGAAGTCCCGAGGGCTGGAGGATACGCCGGAAAAGGTGGCGCGCTTCAACCGGGAGATCATCGCACTCGCGCGGCGCTGGCCGGAGATCCTTCGCGAGGGAGACCCCTATTACAATCCGAACCTGACGCTTCGGAAGTCGAACTTCGTGCTCCGGGATCTGACGAAGGAGAAGCCGGGCGAGCCCTTCCCATTGGAGATCCTGAAGGGGATCGTCTGACAGAGGGAGAGACAGGACTCCGCAGATGATTCGGCGGGGGGAATTTACCGGAGCCTTTCGCCGGAATCATGATGAGCGGAGTGCTATGCTTTGACAGAGGTAGAGAAGAGGAAAGCTATGATAAAAAAAATGATTTCGTGGAACGTGAACGGGCTTCGCGCCGTGCTGGGAAAGAACTTCATGGAGGACTTCCGGGCATTGGATGCGGATATTTTCTGCCTGCAGGAGACGAAGCTGTCCGCGGGGCAGCTGGAGCTGCCGCTTCCGGGCTATCATCAGTACTGGAACTACGCAGAGAAGAGGGGCTATTCCGGGACAGCGCTCTTCACGAAGGAGGAGCCGCTTTCCGTGCGTTTCGGCATCGGCATTGAGGAGCATGACAGGGAGGGGCGCGTCATTACCGCGGAGTTTCCTGACTGCTATGTGCTCACGGTCTATGTGCCGAACTCTCAGAATGAGCTGAAGCGGCTCCCGTACCGGATGGAATGGGAGGACGCGTGGCGGGGCTATATCCTCGGGCTGGAGAAGGAGAAGCCGGTGATCTACTGCGGAGACCTCAATGTCGCACATGAGGAGATTGATCTGAAGAATCCGGCGACGAATCACAACAGCGCCGGCTTCTCGGACGAGGAGCGTGCGAAGTTCTCGCAGCTTCTGGACAGCGGATATGTGGATTCCTTCCGGCATTTCCATCCCGAGGCGGAGGAATACAGCTGGTGGAGCTACCGCACGAAGGCGAGAGAGCGGAATGTAGGCTGGAGAATCGACTACTTTGTGGTTTCCGAGAAGCTTCGGGAAAATATGCGTGCCGCGTGTATCCACCAGGAGGTGATGGGCTCGGATCATTGTCCGGTTGAGCTGGAAATCGAGGTGTAGTGGTATGTGCGGAGGATTGGTTTCCGGGGGAATCGCGATTCTGAAAAAAGGAGAGGGCAGACTGCTCAAGTCCGGCGGTGCATGGATCTTCGACAATGAGATCGCACGGACGGAGGGGGCGTTTGAGAACGGGGATATCCTGACGGTGCAGGATTTCGACGGCTTCTTTCTGGGCTACGGCTTCTACAATGCGGCATCGAAGATCCGTATCCGGATGCTCTCACGCCGGACGAGGGAGCCGATTACAGAAGCGTTTTTCCGTGAGCGGCTGCGGGCGGCGTGGGCGTATCGCAGGGAGGTCGTGGACATTTCCTCCTGCCGGGTCGTATTCGGAGAGGCGGACTGGCTCCCGGGGCTGGTGATTGACAAGTATGAGGACGTGCTGGTGGTAGAATCGCTTGCACTCGGCATCGACAGGCTGAAGCCGATGCTGGTATCTGAGCTGCGGGAGATTCTCATGGAGGACGGGATACAGATCCGCGGCGTTTATGAGAGGAGCGATGCGCCGGTTCGGCGGAAGGAGGGGATGGAGCCGTACAAGGGCTTCCTCGGGGCTCCCTTCGATACGAGAGTGGAGATTACGGAGAACGGTGTGCGCTATCTGGTCGATATCGAGAACGGACAGAAGACCGGCTTCTTCCTCGACCAGAAGTGCAACCGGCTCGCGATTCAGCGGCTCGCGAAGGGCAGGCGGGTGCTTGACTGCTTCACGCACATGGGAACCTTCGCGCTCAATGCGGGGCTTGCCGGTGCGAGTGAGGTGACCGGACTGGATATCTCGCCGCTGGCGATCGCGGAGGCAGAGGAGAACGCGAGGCGAAACGGACTGGCAGACCGTGTGCATTTCCGGCAGGCGGATGTGCTGGATGAGCTTCCGAGGCTGGTCGCCGCCGGTGAGCAGTACGATATGGTGATTCTCGATCCGCCGGCGTTCACCAAATCGCGGGAGGCGACGAGGCAGGCGGTCAACGGGTACCGGGAGATCAATATCCGGGGGCTTCGGCTCGTCCGGGACGGCGGGATCCTCGCAACCTGCTCCTGCTCGCATTTTATGACGGAGGCGCTGTTCCGGAGGACCATCGCAGAGGCGGCGCGGAGCGCACACAAGCGGCTCCGGCAGATTGCGTTCCGCACCCAGTGCGCCGACCATCCGATTCTCTGGAGCGGAGACGAGAACTCCTATTATCTGAAATTCTTCATTTTTCAGGCAGTAGACGAGAAGTAAGGGGGAAGCAGTGATTTTAAAATGTGACACACATACGCATACGCTGTATTCTCGGCACGCGTATTCTACGATACAGGAGAATGTGGCAGCGGCGAGGGAGCGGGGAATGGAGCTGCTCGCGACGACGGATCACTTTTCTCCCATGCTCTTCGCGAGACCGGAGGATCCGCGGAACTATCAGTATCTTTCGACCCAGTATGAGATTCCGGAGGAGTGGATGGGCGTCCGGCTCCTGAAGGGCTGCGAGGCGGATATCGTGGACATGGAGGGGCATCTCTTCGGCTATGACATTCCGATCGAGCGGATCATCACCGGAGATCCTCTGCCGGAGCGGGAGAGAGGGAGCCTGCTGGAGCGTACGACACGGAAGCTCGACTATATCATCGCCTCCGTGCACGGCAGGGAATTTGCAAAAAATGCGGGCAGGGCAGCGTGCACCGAGCTCTATCTCCGGGCGCTGGAGCAGCCGAAGGTCTTTATCCTCGGGCATATCGGGCGTTCCGGCCTCCCGGTCGAGCTGGATCCGATTCTACTCCTTGCGAAGGAGAAGCATAAGCTGGTGGAAATCAATGAGCATTCCCTCGGCGGCGGAGAGGAGGTGGAGTCCCGCTGCCGTGAGATCGCGATCCGCTGCGCGGAGCTGGATGTTCCGATTTCTGTTTCGACAGACGCGCATATCTCCTGCGATATCGGACGCTTCGAGCACGTGCCCTCGATGCTTCGGGAGATTCATTTCCCGGAGGAGCTGATAGCCAGCCGGGACAAGGAGAGCTTCCTCGCGATGCTGGAGCGCTCCGGTGCTGCAGGCAGGATGAGTCCTGCGTGAGGCGTACCGCCGCAGTTTCCTGATGGAAACTGCGGAACTCTCGCATTGCTGTAGAGGGGCAGCACAAGCGATTGCGCTGAACCGCGCAAAGCGCTTCCCGCCAGAGGGGCAGTACAGCCCTTCAAGCTGTGCGAAACCCTCGCCAGGGAGGCACTGTGGGAGAAGTCCTGCGGCAAACCGCGTGGCTCCCCGGTCTTTGACCGGCGGCAGGGCAGGAACAGGAGGAGGGAGAGAAAAAATGGCAAATGATTTCTCGAAGGGCTCGGTTCGGCGTGCGATCCTGATGCAGTCGGGACCCTTGCTGATCGCGCAGCTGATCCAGCTCCTGTACAATGTCGTAGACCGTGTCTATATCGGGCGGATCCCCGGGGTGCAGGGGGCGGCGCTGACCGGTGTCGGGATCGTCTTTCCGGTGATTTCCCTGATTACCGCCTTCACCGATTGGTTCGGCGTCGGCGGCGCACCGCTTTTCTCTATCGCGAGAGGCGCGGGAGACCGGGAGAGGGCGCGCAGGCTGCTGGGGACGACGGCATGGCTTCTTCTCTGGGGTTCAATCCTCATTACGCTGCTCGGCATCCTCTTTGTGCAGCCGATTCTCTACCTCTTCGGCGCTTCGGACGCGACCTATCCCTATGCGGCGGACTATCTCCGGATCTACATTCTCGGGACAGTTTTCTTCATGTGCAGCTCGGGACTGAACTACTTTATCAATGCGCAGGGCTTCCCGAAATTCGGAATGATGACGACCCTGCTGGGCGCGGCACTGAATATCGTGCTGGATCCGATTCTGATCTTCGGCATGGGCTGGGGCGTGCGGGGCGCGGCAATCGCGACGGTGCTTTCCCAGACGGTATCCGCGGTCTGGGTATTCCGCTTTCTGCTCTCGGGCAGGGCAGATTACCGGCTGGAGTGCACCCTGATTCGGGGGGATCGGCGGCTCCTTCGGGAGATCCTGACACTGGGCTTCTCCGGCTTCATCATGAAAGCGACGAACAGCCTCGTGCAGGTTGTCTGCAACGTGCAGCTCCGCCGCTTCGGCGGGGATCTCTACGTCGGCATCATTACAATCATCAACTCAATCCGCTCCATCATTGAGCTTCCGCTGATGACAGTGACGCATGGCTCACAGCCGGTGCTTGCCTACCAGTACGGTGCAAAAAGCTTCCGGCGGCTCCGGCAGGGCATCGCCTTTCAGTTCCTCTGCGGCATCCTCTATTCTCTCCTGGTGTGGCTTGCGGTGCTGCTCTTCCCTCGCTTTTTCGTGGGGATCTTCACGAATAGCACAGAGATGCTTACGCATGGCGTTGAGGCGGTACGGATCTACTTCGCGAGCTTCATCTTCATGGTCGGGCAGTCCGGTTCACAGACGGTGTTTGTCTCTCTCGGAAAGTCCAGACGGGCGATCTTTTTTTCCATGCTCCGGAAGGTCGTCATTGTCGTGCCGCTGACACTGCTGCTTCCGTGTTTCATGGGCGTGAACGGCGTCTTCGCGGCGGAGCCGGTTTCGAACCTGCTCGGCGGCAGCGCTGCTTTTCTTACGATGTATTTCACTGTCTACCGGAAGCTCCCGAGGGCAGAGGGACAGATGGAGCATCGTATTTAAAAAATTCCTCTTTGATGCTATACTATAAAGCAGATCAAAGCATATCACATACGATATGATGAGGGAGAGACAGAGTGCTTGGACTGGAGAAATCGGGAGACAGCTATATATTTCGGGTAGTCAGTGATGCGGAGGAGCTGTTCCTGAATCTTTACAGGGGAGCGAGACGGATACGACAGCTTCGCTTCCCGCCGGAGGAACGGATCGGGGATGTCTGGACGCTGCGGGTGTCGGAGAAGCTTACGGGACTTTCCTATGCCTATGAGGCGGACGGCAGAGCCTTTTCCGATCCGAACGGCTTCGCATTTACAGGCCGTCGGCATTTCGGCAGGCTGCGGGACGGTACGAGGCTCCTCAGGACACCGATCGGTGCTTCGCCTCCGGAGGAGACGGAGGAGTGGCAGCGGGATCGGGCGCTGCAAACGCCGTATGAGGACAGCATTATTTACCGCATCCATGTCCGAGGCTTCACACAGGATCGCTCCTCCGGTGTCGGACAGGGAAAGAGGGGGAGCTTCGCCGGTATCCTCGAGAAGCTGCCCTATCTCCGGGAGCTCGGCGTGACGGCGCTGGAGCTGCTGCCTCCCTATGAGTTTAATGAGGTCATGCTCCCGCATTTTGCGGAGGAACCCGCAGAGGGCGAGCGGCAGGCGCTCCTTCGGCCTACGGGACAGATCAATTACTGGGGCTTCACGGAGGATGCGCTGCGGATCGCGCCGAAGGCATCCTACGTCAGCGCGGGCGGCAGTCCGCAGGAGGAATTCCGGACTCTGGTACAGACCCTGCATCGGAATGGAATCGAGCTGATCGTGGATCTGTACTTCACAGAGGATACGCTTCCGAGCTACATTCACACGGTACTGCGCTGCTGGCGGACGGCGTATCATGTGGATGGCGTTCATCTGATCGGCAGCGCGCCGTATGCGGAGCTCGCGCGAGATCCGTATCTGCGCCGCTTCAAGCTCTGGGCAGACCGCTGGGACAGTCCGCCGGACGGGCAGAGCCGCCATTTCCTCGCGGAGTACAATGATGGCTTCCAGAATGAGATGCGGCGTGTGCTGAAGGGGGATGAGAACATGCTTCCGACCCTGATGGGACGTCTGCGCGGATGTACAGCGGGCGCGGCGGCGATCCGGTACATGGCGAACGAGGAGGGCTTCACGCTTTGGGATCTCCTGAGCTATGACCGTAAGCATAATGAGAAAAACGGCGAGGGAAACCGAGACGGAACCGACTACAACTTCTCCTGGAACTGCGGGGAGGAGGGGAGGAGCCGGAGGAAGAGCGTGAAGCTGCTCCGACGGAAGATGCTTCGTAATGCACTGCTGCTGCTCTTCCTCTCGCAGGGCACGCCGCTCCTCAATGCGGGAGACGAGTTCGGCAGGACGAAGAACGGCAACAACAATTCCTATTGTCAGGACAACGGGACGAGCTGGCTTAATTGGCGGCTGCTGGAGAAGAACCGGGAGCTCTTCGAGTTTACGAAGGCACTGATCCGTTTCCGTAAGGCGCATCGGGTGTTTCATCAGAGAGAGCCGCTCCGGGGACTGGACTATCGGAGCCGGGGCATACCGGATATCAGCTTCCACGGGGAAAACGCGTGGAGAGTGGATCTCGAGCATTATCGACGGGAGCTCGGGGTGATGTATGCCGGGGGCTATGCAGAGGACGAGAGCTTTCTGGTTCTCTACAATTTTCACTGGGAGGATCATTCCTTCCGTCTGCCGCATCCGCTCCCGGAGACGCGGTGGCGCGTGGTAATTGACACGGAGGAGGAGAGGGGGATCTCTTCGGACGGCGCGCTGCGGGAAATTACGGACGGCGTGTGTGTGGTTCGGGCGAGAAGCATCGTCGTGATTCAGGCAGTCTCCGAGCCGGTGCAGAGGAAGGGCAGGACAAGACGGAGGAAGCAGGGGAATACAGGAGGTAGGGTATGAATGAGAGTTTGTATGAGCTGATGAACTGGGCGGACGTGGAGGAGCTCAGCTATGCCGAGTCTACGCATCCGAAGCGGATACTGGGGCCTCATCTCCTGCCGGAGGGACTGCTGCTGCAGTGCTATCTCCCGACGGCGAAGGCGATCACAGTGAAGCTTTCCGGGAAGTGCTATCCGATGGAGCTGATGGACGAGGGCGGCTTCTTCGCGCTGCTTCTCCCGGCGAAGCGGAGCTGGGAAAAGAGGCTGCCGAGGTATACGCTGGAGATCACCTATGACAATGACAGTACGGTCGAGACGGAGGATCCTTACTTCTTCGATTCCATTTACACGGGGGAGGATCTCCGGAAGTTCGCAGCGGGTATTCATTACCGTATCTATGAGAAAATGGGGGCGCAGCCGATGGTGCGGGACGGCGTAGAGGGTGTGAACTTCTCCGTTTGGGCACCGAATGCGATGCGGGTCTCCGTGGTGGGAGACTTCAATCTCTGGGACGGACGGCGGCATCAGATGGAGAAGCTGGGAGACAGCGGAATTTTCGAGCTTTTTATCCCGCATCTCCCGGTCGGCTCGCTCTACAAGTTTGAGCTCCGGCGTCCGGGGCGGGAGCCGTTTCTGAAGACGGATCCCTACGGCTATGCCTTTGAGCTTCGGCCGAATACTGCGGCACTGGTTTCCGGGCACGATTTCGACTGGGGCGACGGGGAATGGCAGGAGAAAAAGGCAGCAGGCGGGCAGAAGGAGCACCCGATGTCGGTCTACGAGCTGCACCTCGGCTCCTTCGCGCGGAAGAGCGCTTTCGTTGATGAGGACGGCAGCAGTGTCAACGGCTCGGAATTCTATAATTACCGGGAGCTGGCAGAGAAGCTCTGCAATTATGTAAAAAAGGAGGGCTATACCCATGTGGAGCTGATGCCGGTGATGGAGCATCCTTTGGATCAGTCCTGGGGCTATCAGGTCTCCGGCTATTACGCACCGACCTCCCGCTACGGCTCTCCGGAGGACTTCATGTACTTCGTAGATTACCTGCATCGTGCCGGGATCGGGGTGATCCTCGATTGGGTGCCGGCGCATTTCCCGCGGGACAGCTGGGGACTTGCCGACTTCGACGGGACAGCGCTCTACGAGAATCCGGATCCGCTCCGGGGTACGCATCCGCACTGGGGCACGCTGATCTTCCACTACGCGCGCTACGAGGTCAGCAACTTCCTGATCGCGAATGCGTTCTACTGGGCAGAGCGCTTCCACGCAGACGGGATCCGCATGGACGCGGTCGCTTCCATGCTCTATCTCGACTATGGCAGGCAGGGCGGGGAAGCATCCAGAAATATTTACGGCGGCAATGAAAACCTTGAGGCGGTAGAATTCCTGAAGCACCTGAACAGTCAGTTCCGAAAGGCGTTTCCGGGAACGCTCCTGATCGCGGAGGAGTCGACGGCATGGCCGAATGTCACCGGCTCGGTGGAGTCGGATGGGCTGGGCTTCGACCTGAAGTGGAACATGGGCTGGATGAACGATTTCCTTTCCTATATGGAGACAGACCCGTTTTTCCGGAAGGGCAGCTACAGTAAGCTGACCTTCTCCATGCTCTATAACTATTCTGAGGATTTCATGCTGGTATTCTCCCATGATGAGGTCGTCCACGGAAAGCGGAGCCTTTTGGGAAAGATGCCGGGCAGTACCTTCGAGGAGAAGGCGCAGAATCTGCGGGCGGCATACGGGTATTTCTACGGGCATCCGGGCAAGAAGCTGCTGTTTATGGGACAGGACTTCGGACAATATGACGAGTGGAACGAGGGACAGGAGCTGGAGTGGAACCTCCTCGAATATCCGGTGCATAAGGGCATCCAGAGCTATGTGCGGGATCTGAATGTGCTTTATCGCGAGAGTCCCGCACTGTCGCGGCTGGATTACTACCCGGACGGCTTTGAGTGGATCAACTGCTCCTATCCGGAGCTTTCGCTGCTGTTCTTCCTGCGGGAGACCGACCATCCCTCCGAGACGATTCTGGTGGTTTCCAACTTTGACAATATCACGCATGAGAAGTTCCGGATCGGGGTTCCGTTCCCGTGCAGGGTGAAGGCGCTGCTGTCCTCCGATGACAGGAAATACGGCGGCGCAGGCATCGTACGGAAGACAGAGCGCAGGTCGGAGAAGCGGGAATGGGACGAGCGGGAATACAGCGTCGCGTTGGATATCCCGGCGATGTCCACGGTCTTCTACCGTCTCACGGAGCTGTCGGAGGAGGAGCGGAAGCCGGCAGCGGGGAGCCGCGGCAGAAGGGAAGTAAAAGCCGCGAAGCCGGCAGCGGGTAACCGCAGCGGAAAGGCAGCAAAAGCTGCGAAACCGAAAACGACGAGAAAGAAAAGCAAATAAGGAAAAAATGTGGATTCAGGAGAAATGAGTATGAAACAGGCAGGAATTCTTCTTCCGGTATTTTCTCTTCCGGGCAGGTACGGGGTAGGAACGCTGGGAAAGGCGGCATTTGACTTTGTAGATTTCTTATCGGAGACAGGGAATCGGATCTGGCAGATCCTCCCGATGGGACCGACGGGCTTCGGAAATTCTCCGTATCAGGCATTCTCGGCATTCGCGGGCAATCCGTACTTCATCGACCTCGAGACACTGGTTTCGGAGGGGCTGCTGGCTTCGGAGGAGCTTGCAGCGCTTGACTTCGGAGAGGACAGCGAGAGAGTGGATTATGGGAAGCTGTATGCGGCGAAGTTTGCCGCGCTGCGCCGTGCCTATGCGGGCTGGCGGAAGGCAGGGAATACGCCGAAGGAGGCGCTCCGGAGCATTCCGGCGGAGACGCAGAGCTACTGCGTTTTCATGGCGATCAAGGAAAGCCTCGGCGGCGCGAGCTGGGATGTCTGGCCGGAAGCGCTGCGGGACAGGCAGGAGAGGGCGGTGGCAGCGTTTATGGAGGCGCAGGAGGAGGAAATCGGCTTCTTCGCCTTTTTGCAGCTGAAATTTCAGGAGCAGTGGAAGAGGCTTCGGGCGTATGCGGGAGCGAGAGATATCCGCATCTTAGGCGATATCCCGATCTACTGTGCGCCGGACAGTGCAGATGTCTGGGCACATCGGGAGCTGTTCCAGTATGACAATCTCGGTCATCCGAAGTCGGTCGCGGGCGTGCCGCCGGACGCGTTTTCCGCGACCGGACAGCTCTGGGGCAATCCGCTCTATGACTGGAGGGCGCACGAGAAGAGCGGCTTCCGCTGGTGGCTGGATCGGATGGACTACTGCCTCGGGCTCTACGACGAGCTGCGGGTCGATCATTTTCGCGGCTTCGAGGCATACTATGCCATACCGTACGGGGAGGAAACTGCGGAGAACGGGAAATGGGTGAAGGGTCCGGGAATGGCGCTGTTTGAGGCGATGTATTCCCACTTTGGCACGGAAAAGCTGCCGATTGTTGCAGAGGATCTGGGAGTCATCACGGAAGAGGTCGTGGAGCTGATGGAGCAAACCGGCTTTCCGGGAATGAAGGTGCTGCAATTCGCCTGGGACAGCGGCGCCGGAAATACCTATCTCCCGCACAACTTCACGACGCCGAACTGCATCTGCTACACCGGCACGCATGACAACGATACGCTCCGCCATTGGTTCGACACTCTTCCGGACTGGCAGAGGGATTATATTTACCGCTACACCTCTCGCTCCGGCAACGACTGGAAATTCATGCCAGAGCTGCTGATCAAGCGCGCGATGGCATCCATCGCGGATACTGTGATCGTTCCGGCGGCAGACTATCTGGACAAGGGCGGCGAGGCGCGGATCAACGCGCCGGGCGAGGGCGTCGGAAACTGGCAGTGGAGGCTGGAGGAGAACGCCTTCTCGCAGGAGAAGAAGCGCGTGATCGCGGAGATCCTCGGCACCTACGGCAGGTACCATAGGACAGAGCCGCCCGCGACGGAGGAAACTGTTGCGGAGGAGAAAAAGGGGGAGAGCGTCGAGGGGTAGGCGGCATAGCAAGCCGCATTCGAAGCCGGAGGATATATCAGAGGGGGATCAGCCATACTTATCTCTCATCCAGACCTGCATCTCCCCCCTGCCTCTGTTATTCCACCGGCTGTAGGGAACGCCGCGAAGTGTGACAGGCTCCCGCTCCGGTTTCTGCCCGGAATACAGCGCCCCCATGTCTGAACGGTATACGGCCTTATCTCCTTCTACAATAGCGCATAGGATTCCGCCGGGGAGATCGTCGCTATGAGCTTCTCTGATCGGCTGGGATGTATCTATTCGGCAGGCCGCGAGGTAGCTGCCATTGTCTGCCTCTTCAAAACAATATACCTGAGGGCCGCGCATGATGCATACCCGGCCGAGGTTGTCGCGGACTCTGGGATTGCAGTAAACAAAGCGGAAGGAAACCGACAGCTCCAGCTGAATCTGATCGCCGACGCGCCATTCGCGGCTGAGATAGGCATACCCCTTGTGCGGCTCCTGGAGGAAGTCCTTTCCGTTGATACGGATCCGATAAGAATCCCTTGAATATGCCGGGATACGGACTGCGAGTGTCTGTGAAGCTCCGATTGCCTCCGTTATACATAGCATGATCGTTCCGGATGCCGGATAATCGGCCTCCAGCGTGAAGGATAGAGTACCGCTTTGGAGCGGTGCCTGTACGTCACAGGCGAGATACAGATTCACATAGCAGGTATCCCCTTCTGCCGCAATCATGTAATTTCCGATAGAGGCCAGCGTCCGTGTGATATTGGGAGGACAGCATGCTACGCCGAACCACTGCTGCCGCTCTGTCATAATGTGACGCATGGTTGGATTGTTTTCTGCGATTTCAGGGACAAGCTCCAGAGGGTTCACATAGAAATAATGCTGTCCGTCCAGAGCGATCCCTGCCAGAAGCGTGTTGTATAATGCCTGCTCTACCGTATCCATATACTGCCCGTCACGCGTTCCCTGAAACATCCGATTGGAGAACATCGCCAGACCGATGGTGGCGCAGGATTCAGAGTAATTTGTGCTGTTGGGGAGATCATAATCCGTCGTGAAGCGCTCACCGTAGGATGCGGAACCGATGCTTCCGGTGATATACATCTGACGTTGAACGATATTTTCCCATAAAGCCCGGCAATGCTCCAGCAGCTTTTCGTCTTCCTGTTCGAAGGCGAGGTCTGCCATTGCGCTGTAGAGGTATACGGCGCGTACGGCATGGCCCTCCGCCTTGTCCTGCTCCATCAGAGGACGATCTGCCTGACAATAGTCAAAGGTGAAATCCTTGAATTCGGGAAAAATAAACGTGCCGTTCCGATAATTTTCTTCGGAAGAGAAGTAACAGGGCTGTTCCCCGCGAATCTGTATGAAATACGCTGCAAGATCCAGATATTTCGCATTTCCCGTGAGTCTGTACAGCTTTATCAATGCCAGCTCTATCTCCGGATGCCCCGGATACGCATGGAGCTTTCCCTCCTCCGGACCGAAGACGGTACATATGTAATCTGCAAAGCGACATACGACATCCAGCAGCTTTCGCTTGCCGGTCGCCTGATAATAGGCTGCGGCCGCCTCGATCATATGTCCTGCGGTATACAGCTCATGACCTTCGAAGAGATCTTTCCACCTTGCTTCCCCGCGAATCGTATAATAGGTATTCAGATATCCGTCCTCGCACTGCGCCGCTGCAATTAAGTCGATGGCTTCATCGGCGATTGCTTCCAGCCTCGCATTGGATTTTTTTGAGAGGGAATACCCTACCGCCTCCAGCCATTTGGCGACATCGGTATCCTGAAAGACCATACCGCGATGCGCTCCGGTCTCCTGCCCTGCCGCAATGCGGAAATTCTGCATGCAGTAGCTCTTTTCTGCCCCGGGAACCAGGTCATTGATCAGCTTCCATTCAAAGGGAAGAATGACATCCTCCACAAGATTGATATAACGATCCCACGAGGCATCGTGGATCCTGATATTTCTCAGATTTATATTCTGTAAGGTCTTGCCTGCCATGATGATTCCTCCGTTCTGTTTATATCGTCTGTACAGATTGTCCGGGCAGAATTGTACAGGGATAAACGACATTGGTTGCGCTGTCATCCTTTCTTTGAATCTTGTGAAGCAGCAGATCCAGCGCCCGGTATCCCATCTTATGCAGAGGCCTGTCCACTGTCATAAGCGCCGGCGTTACATGCTGCGCAAAATCCGCATTGTCAAATCCGGAAACCGACAGATCCTCCGGGATACGAAGATGCAGCTCGGCGGCGGCATTATATACCCCCACAGCCATTTCGTCATTCATACAGACAATGGCAGAGGGGCGTTCGTCCGGGGGCAGAACCGTCCTGACGGTTTCTCCCGGATTACGGCACAGGAGGCGTATTGCAGCATCCCGTCCCCCCTGAAAGTTCCAATCGCCTCTCTCGTCCCAGTGCTTCGGGACAGCCAGACCCGCTTCCTGCATGGCAGTATGGAAGCCGCGTTTTCGCAGCTGGGCAGGTTCAGAATCTTCTTTCCCATGAATCGCTGCGATCCGCTTATGCCCCCGGCGAATGATCTCTTCCGTGAGCAGACGGAGGGTCTTCTCATTGTCATATCGAATGGAGGACTCCTCCCCTTCAGAGGTGTAGCAGTAGCAGAAGACTACCGGCTTGTCGGATTTTGGCATTACGTTCCGGATGAGCCGGTCGTGCATCCCTATATAGACAATGCCGTCAACCTGAAGCGAGAGCAGCGTTTCTACAGCCTGATCGATGTCCTTTTGATACAGACTAATCTCATTAAAATGTGAATCGATCTTATTTGCCAGCCGCAAATTGCTAAGAATAGTGTTACAGCCGTGTTCCTCTGCATATTGATTCATTCCATCGATAATAAGGGCTGTATGCCATACGGTGATATCCTCCACCAGAATACCGATCAGACCGGTTTTACTCCTCCGGAGACTCCCTGCCAGACGGTTGGACCGATATCCCGTTTCCCGGATTATTTCGCGAATTTTAGCCTTAGTCGGATTGCTGATCTTCGGCGAATCATTGAGCACCAGCGACACGGTTGCCGTAGAAACCCCTGCCCTTTTTGCAATTTCTTTCAGCGTCATTTCAATATCTTCTCCTTCTGCGCATTTATTGCCGGCTGTATCCTGCCTTCGGCTGAACGCAGGAGTCATGGCCAGAGCTCTGTCCGGCGCTCACTTCAGGCCGGAAGTCTTTATCCCTCCGGTGAGATATTTGCCTGCGAACAGGTACAGAATCATAGGCGGAATAATCATTAAAGAAGAGGCCGCCATGATAGAAGACCAATTCACTACAAATGCGTTACCTGAAGTATACATATAGGAGGTCATTAACGCCATAGTGAGGGTTCGCCAACGGTCGGAATTGATGTAAAAAACAGGCTGTGTCAGCTCGTTCCACCAGAAGACAGAGGACAGCACCCCGATGGTTACGAAGGTGGGCTTCGAAATCGGTACAATGATTCTGGTAAATACCTGAAACCTGGAGCAGCCGTCGATGATCGCCGCCTCATCCAGCTCTTTTGGAATCGAACGGAAATACTGACGCAGCAGGAATACGTTATAGGGATAAGCGAAAAAGGATGGGACGATCATGGGAAGCAGTGAATCCAGCCAGCCAAGCTTGCCGAACATGATGTATTGCGGGATGATCAGGGCAATATTCGGAATCATCATGGTTGCAATGATGAGAGAAAAAATTATGCCTCGAAGCTTGAAGTCCATTCTGGCCAGGGCATAGGCGGCGAGCGAGGAGGACAGCAATGTCCCTGCCGTATTTCCCAGAATCAGAAGAAGCGTGTTCCGCATGTACAGCCAGATATTGGAATGGGCAAAGATATAGATGTAGTTTTCCAGAGTGGGACGAATTGGCACAATTCCGGCGCTTGTTGTGAACTCTGTCAGCGTCTTGAAGCCGCCGGAGAAGATCCAGAGGATAGGGCTGAACATAAAGACTGCGACGACAGCCATGATGAAATACAGAATCATTTCAGAGAAGCTTTTTTGATTTGCTGGATTCATTTGTTCCGCCCCCTCAGGTTTCGTAGTAAACAATCCTCTTAGAGAGGATAAAGATGAGAATGCCGAAAAGTGCCGCAATGCCGAAGAGCACCATTGACAGTGCACAGGCATAGCCGACCTTCATATTGCTGAAGGCTTCCTTGTAGATGAGCAGACTCAGCACCTGCGTCATTCCGTTCGGATCCCCGTTCTCTCCGGAAAGCGGATACAGGAGCGCGAAGGATCCGTTCAGTGCGCTGATGGCACCGTTTACTATATTGAAGAGAACCAATGGAGAAATCATCGGCAGGGTGATGCGCCGGAATTTTACCCATGCATCGGCACCATCCAGTCTGGCGGCTTCATACAGCTCCTGCGGAACATCGGAGAGACCGGAGCGGAAGATCAGCATCATCTGTCCTGTATTGTAGGTAAACAGAGTTACTGTGAAAACTGCGAGATAGACTGTTCTGGGGTTCATCAGCCAGTTAATTGTCACATTTTTCCCGCTGAGAAAATGCAGCAATGCGTTGAGAAGACCGCTGTCCCTGCCAAAGATCGTTCGAAATGCATAAGCCAGCGCGACAGTCGGAACCACGGAGGGGAGAAAATAGCAGAACTGAAATACCCCCTTGCATTTCACTCTCTGATTCAGCAACAGAGCCAGAATGAGCGCCCAGACTGCGGTGACAAGGACCATGACCAGAGTGAAGAAGATCGTCACCCTTAAAGAATTCCGGAAAATTTCGCTTTTGAACAAATTCCGGTAATTCGCGAGTCCCACGAAGCTTCCGCTCCCGCTCAGCTTCCGGTTTGTGAGAGAGTTTTTCATCATGAACCCGATGGGAAAGAGTGTGAAGCATATAAAACCGATAAACCAGGGAAGGCAGAACAGATAGGCGATCGATGGGTTCCTCTTGGCTGTTTTCATACCAGAATACCTCTTGGTGTTTTCTTAAAACGAGCGGAATCAGTAGCCGATTGTCTCTGCCGCATACTGTGAAGCGTTCTGAACCGCCTTTTCCGGCGTTTCTTGCCCCAGAAGCGCATTGCTGAACTCGGAAATGGCGTTGCTGGTAACTCCGGAGGGGAGGCAGGTGTAGCCGAATACGCCGGACTGCAGCGCGTCGGTGACGGCGGCCCAGTTCTCAACAGGCGCTCCATCCACCTTCCATGCCCCTTCGGCGGCAATGGATTTGATGGCGGACATATTACCGGATGCCTTGGAGTTGATGGTCTGTCCCTCTTCACCCATGAGATATTCGATCACCTTGAATGCCGAATTCTGCTTTTGGGAATTCGCATTGATGGTATAGAAGCCGGTATGCAGCGTGTTGTACTTGACCTTATTGGTAGGAATGGTGGCGATATCCCAATGGAAGGGGAGCGTATCCTTGTAGGCTCCGATCACCCAGGTTCCCTGCCAGCTCATAGCAGCCTTTCCCGCACCGAACAGGTCTGCGGTATCGGAGGAGGGCTCGGGCATCACGCCCTTTGCGACCATAGCCGCACAGTCTGTCACAAAGGCTGCGGCTCCCTCACCGATTACCATCTGACTGCTCGCCGGATCGTATACCGGATCTCCGGCACCGCCAATGCCGGCCCACCAGGTCTGCGTGTTAGGAAGATCCATCCCATACACCGCCGTACTGCCGTCGTCATTTTTCTGCGTCAGCTTCTCTGCCGCATCCTTGAAATCCTCATAGGCCCAATCATTATCGGGATGCGCGATGCCTGCGGCATCGAACATATCCTTGTTGTAGTACATTACCTCTGCTGCCGCGCACCAGGGAAGCCCGTAGGTTCCGCCGAGACCATTACTCAGAGCGGCAACAGCACCGATCATATCGTCTGTCCTGATTTCGGAATTCACGAGATAATCATCCATATCGAGGATGCCGCCGGCCTCTGCAAAATTCTTGATGTCGTTTTCCCATACAATGAAGATATCTGTCGAGGAATCTCTGGTGGAAACCATCTGATTCAGCTTCGAGGAATAATCGGATTCCGGGATCACCGTGACTTCGACATGAATCCCGGTTGCGGCCTCGCAGGCCTTATACATATTTAATCTATCATCGCTGCTGGGCTCGTTCCATACGGCAAGCGTAACTGTCTCCGTCGTTTCATGAATATCCGAGTTTTCTGCCTTCGCCGTGGTTTCCGCAGAGGAATCCGCCGTACTGCTCGCTGCGGGAGCCGCTCCGGAGCCGCTCCCGCAGCAAGCGACAGTATTCATCATTATTATAGCGGTGCAACCAACTGCGAGCAATTTTTTTGTCTTCATAAAGCCCTCCTTTATTAAAACATTTAACCTAAAAAAATACATATTTTATATGTATAATAATGACAATAAATTCAATATTATATTAAAACGATTAACCTTATAAAATCAAGTTTAGACTTCTTATGTGGAATTGTCAATAACGATATTATTTACATATTTTTAGTCTGTTTTTTATGGAATATACCCATTTCGAATTTCTTATATCCTGCTCTTCGGAAATTCTTACATACTCGATTTGATTGTTATAGACGTTGAAAAAATAAGAAAATGGAATGAGCCTGCGTATCATTTACGAGGAAACATGCTAAAATGGGAACAGTTCAGGCAAGAGGGGGATATCATGTATACGGTTGTAGTGGTAGATGATGAAAGAACGATCGCGGAAGGGGTCGCGGCATTGTTTCCGTGGGATCAGGTCGGTTTTCGGGCGGTTCCCTTCACCGAGCCTAAGGCGGCGCTTGCTTATATAAGGGAGAATCCCGTTGAGGTATTGCTGTCTGATATTGAAATGCCGGGAATGAATGGGATCGAGCTGTGCCGGGCGGTGGCAGAGCTGCATTTGACGGTGGTTTTCCTGTCGAGCCACCAGAATTATGAATACCTTCGGAGCGCGATACAATGCCGGGTCGAAGACTATATTTTGAAGCCGATCCAAAGTAAAGATGTGATCGAATGCTTTGGAAAAATACGGGAAAAGCTGGATAAACGGATGCAGAAAGAGAAAGAACAGCCACAGTCCTATTACGATGCCATCAAAAAGCAGGTCATAGCGTATCTGGAAACGCATTATCAGGACGCGAGGCTGGAAAGTGCGGCGGCAAGGGTCGGACTCAGCGCGGCGTACTTATCCAGTCTTTTGAGGGATAAGTTTGGAAGCGGCTTCTCGGAGGAATTGAATTTGATCCGGATGAGGAAGGCATCGGAGCTTTTAAGGGATGTCACCCAAAAAACGTATGACGTGGCCTATTATGTCGGTTATGACAACCCCAAAAGCTTTTCCAGGGCGTTTAAAAATCATTATGGAATAACGCCGAGGGAGTACCGTATGAATTATACGGGGAAAGAGGAAGGATTGGAATGAGAAAAAAATTCTTTTTTCGCCGTTTTATACAATACCTCGGGACGATCTTTCTTCCTGTGCTTCTGCTGCTGGCGATCATGATCGGCATTGAAATTGCCACAGCCCTTGGGGATATGAGCCGAAGGGCGCGAAATATGGCCGCCTCTGTGAATGCGACGGTGGATCTTACGCTGAGTAATATCATGATTCAGAACGGGCAGTTCGCCAATAATCCCTATATGATCCTGTCACTGAAGAGGATCCTCCATACGGAGAGGGACCTCGATTATCAGGCAGCGATCAATATCCGCAGCATCAATGCGACGCTGAAGAGCATAATCACGACCTATCCTTATGTGAAGTCGGTATATCTGGCGCTGGATGAGTATAAGAATTACTATACCTCGAAACAGAGGATCGCGGTTCGAGGAGAGAATGAGGAGTGGTGGAGCGCCTACGAAGCGATGGACAGGGAGCAGATAACGCTCGCCACGGTTCTGCCTTCGGATAAGGATGAACAGCAAAAGGGGCGGGTTTTGACACTTTTTCAGAGGATGCCCTTCTACAGAGGTGTGGTTGTAATGCGGATAGATCTGGATGCCTATGGCAGGCTTCTGGCGAATACTGTTGATAGAGGGAAGTCTTCCGTTATATTCCAGAATCAGAACGGACAGACGATTTTTGTATGGGGGGACGAGAATGCGGTGAAGCTGCGTCACCGGTCGGCACAGTTCCATCAGGAGAACAATGAGGATTATCAGCTGAGGATCATTGCGGTAACGCCGAAGAGCGCCGCGTGGGATTATGCGCTTCCGTACCTTCCCTTTCTTATTCTGCTGCTTATGGTTGATCTGATCTCGGTCTTTCTTACTGCGTATTATACAACGAAGCGGAACTTCTCTTATATTGACAATATGATTGATGTACTGGATCATGCGGAGCGAGGCGTGGAGCTCCCGCAGAGAGAGGGAGTGAAGGGCAGATGGAGGGAGGACGAATATAGCGTCGTTTTAAATAATATTATCCGGCTTCATCTTCAGGCTACGAGGCTGAATGCAGAGCTGGAGGAAAGGCAGCATGCACAGGAGCTGACGAGCCTGATCGCATTGCAGACGCAGATCAATCCGCATTTCCTGTTTAATACGCTGCAAAATATCGCATTGGAGGCGAAGGGCGGACACGGGGATGCAGCGTTCGAGATGACGACGCAGCTGGCGGAAATTATGAAATATGCACTTTCCGATCCGATGGAAACGGTCACCCTGCGGGAAGAGATTACTTATCTGAAGGAATATGTGGCGATACAGCGTGCGCGGTTCGGAAATTTGTTTATTATCTATTATATGGTTGAGGAAGAAGACCTGTACGATACGCCGGTATTTCGCCTGATGCTGCAGCCGATCATAGAGAACAGTATTCTCCACGGGATTCGTCCGTCGGGGCAGAAGGGATATATAAAGCTTCGTGTATATAAGAGGAAGGAATATGTCTGCTTCCTGATTATGGATACGGGCGTTGGAATCGCAGGGAAAAGACTGTCGGAGGTAATAGAGAACATCCGGCGGGTTAATGTGCATAGTATAGGTCTCGCAAATGTAAATGCCAGACTGAAGCTCTACTATGGCGAGAGCGCGGAGCTTCGCATTCATAGCAGAGAGGGGAGGGGAACCGCTGTGTTTTTTCGGATTCCGGAGCATGCGGTTCTGAAAAGAAGTACCCAAAACAAAAATGAAGTTCCCTTTTTCAGAAAAAGCTAAATTTCAGAGACGAAACAGAAACAGAACTGCCTTTCGGAAATTCCCGATTGCTGTTAGATTTGACATAGCAAACAATGGAACAGATCGGGTTTGAGGAAAGGAAGGAAAGGGTTTATGAAGAAGGCTTTGGCAGTTCTCATGGTATCCGCTATGACATGTTCTGTACTCGGTGGCTGCGGCAGTGCGAAGCCGGCGGCAGGCACCGGAGAGACAAAGAACACTACAGCCGCAGGGGAGAGTACGGCGGCGGAAGGAGAGAATGTGACGCTTCGCTTTGCATGGTGGGGCGGAGATGAGAGAAACGCGGCGACGCAGGAAGTCATCAGGCAGTTCATGGAAGCGCATCCGGGTGTGACGATCGAGGGGGAGCCGGGCTCATCCGATGGATATCATGATAAGCTCGCGACGCAGCTTGCCAGTGGGACGGCTCCGGATATCGTGCAGATTGATCCGGAAAAAATGCCGACCTTCGTCGCTTCCGGAGATTACTTTTATGATGTGAAGGAGCTGGGCGTAGATACCTCTCTGTTTGACGCGAATTATATCGGGCTTCAGATCAACGGAAACTATGATGGGAAGCAGCTGGGGCTTCCGACCGGCATTGCGGGACAGGCGGTTCTGGTGAATAAAAAAGCGGCGGATAAATTCGGAGTTGACCTTGAGAAGGCAGACCTTAGCTGGGGAGACTGGATCGAATATGGAAAAGCGATTCATGAGAAGGATCCGGAAAGCTATCTTTTCTGCGTGAATAAGGAGTACATCACCAATATTTTTGTTTTGACACAGTGCAAGCAGATCAACGGGCCGCTCTTTGATGCGAATGGGAAGCTGACGCTTACAGAGGAAAACCTGGCCAGAGTATTTTCATATGTAAAAGAGCTGTATGACAACAATGTTGTTCCGCCTGCATCTTATCAGGCCTCGTACATTGAGGACGATATACAGTCTGACGCGAACTGGATTGCCGGAAAGTATGTTGCTGCGCCGTGCTACATCTCAACGATCGATGTAATGGCGGCAGGATATCCGGACGGGGAGTATGTTCCGGGAAGGCTTCCGGTGCTGGAGGGAGCGAAGGACGGCGGCTTCGCTTCCAATACACCGCAGCTTCTCTCTATTACGCGGAGCTGTCAGCATCCGGAGCTTGCGGCAGAATTCCTGAGCTATTTTTTTAATGATAAAAAAGCGGAGGAGACGCTCGGAGCGACACGTTCCGTACCTCCGACGGAGCAGGCAAGGAAGATTTGCACAGAGAAGGGATCCTTGACGAAGCTGGTTTCCGATGCGGCGGACATTGCGATAAAGGTAGGAGGAACGCCGAACGATGCGATCTCCTCGTCTCCCGAGGCAAAGACGATTTTGTTCGACGCAGTCGAGGCGATAGGATATGGAGAAAAGAAGCCGGAGGATGCGGCAAAGGAAGTGATCGCGGAGTTTTCAGAGCTTCAGAAATAACACAGCAAGCCTTGCCGCTTGATTGGGCGCGCAAGGCTTATTCAGAGGATTCGGAAGCATCTATGGAATTTACAGCTTTACGGAGGTTTCTATGGAATTTACGAAAGCCGCAGGGGCGAAATATTCCAGACGAGATTATCAGGCATTCTGTTATCTGCTGCCCTGGATCGTCGGGCTTCTGCTTCTTCAGCTATACCCGTTTATGATGTCCTTTGTCTATTCCTTCAATGATTATACGGTCGGCGGTTCTTTGAAATTTATCGGACTTGGAAATTATGTGAAGCTCCTTGGCAGAGACCGGGATTTCTGGAAATCGCTTCGGGCTACGGTTTTATTCGCGCTTTATACGGTACCGGGGAAGGTTATCCTTGCACTGCTGGTGGCACTGCTTCTGAACCGAAATATTCGGGGAATCAATCTGATCCGGACGCTTTACTATATCCCCTCTCTGTTCGGCGGATCGGTGGCTGTGGCGCTTCTGTGGAGACTGATGTTCAGCGATAATGGCGTTATGAATTCGATGATGTCAGTGCTTGGAATGGAAAAGTTATCCTTTCTCGGGAGTACAAAGCTGGCGCTTCCTACGATCTGCACGCTGGAGATCTGGCAATTCGGCTCCAGTATGGTTATGCTTCTCGCGGCACTGAAAAACGTTCCAAGGGAGCTCTATGAGGCCTCTAAAATTGATGGAGCAGGTCACGTGCAGAGATTTCTGCATGTTACGCTGCCGCAGATCTCACCGATTCTCTTCTTTGCGCTGCTGAATCAGATGATTCAGGAATTACAGAATTTCACGTCCCCGTATACCATTACCGGAGGCGGGCCGATGAAATCTACGAATGTGCTTGGGATCATGCTGTATAAAGAAGGGTTCTCCTATTTCAAAATGGGATATGCGAGCGCGATCTCCTGGATTGAATTTACCATTATCCTTGCCTTTACTTTGATTCTGTTCGCTTCTTCGAGGCTTTGGGTTCACTATGCGGATGAAGGCTGATTTTCAGGAGGAAAAGCTTTATGAATAAAAATGAGCGGAAAGCAGTACGAAGGAATGAGGAGCAGAAAGATAGAGCATCTTTTGCGGTTTATTTTGTCATTGTGATCATCGGCATTGTCCTTTTGTATCCTATGGTGTGGATGTTTTTTGCTACCTTTAAGGACAATGAAGAAATTTTCGGCTCTGTTGCGCTCCTTCCCGGGATTTGGCGGCTTGAAAATTACAGAAACGGCTGGCAGGGGAGTGCGGGGATCACCTACACGAGATTTTTCCTTAATACCTTTAAGCTGGTGATTCCGACAACGCTTTTTACACTGCTTTCCTCGACGCTGGCAGCCTATGCTTTCGCGCGGTTTACATTCCCATATAAAAAGCTGCTGTTTACATTTCTTCTCGCGATGATGATGCTCCCGAGCACGGTCGTGATTATTCCGAGGTATATGCTCTATAATCGTTTTCACTGGGTAGACAGTTATATCCCGTTTTATGCGCCGGCGCTTTTGTGCTGCAATTCCTTTTTTCCGTATATGTTGATTCAGTTCCTGCGCGGAATACCGCGGGATCTCGATGAGTCAGCCTGCATAGACGGATGCGGAACGCTTCGAACCCTGACGGAGATTCTTCTGCCCTTGATGAAGCCGGCGCTTTTTTCGGCGGGAGTATTTCAGTTCCTGTGGACGTATAATGATTATTTCAATTCGCTGATCTTTATCAATTCCGTAAAAAAATACCCGATTTCTCTGGCTGTCCGGCTGTCTCTTGATTCGGAGTCTGTCGTGCAATGGGGGAAGGTCATGGCGATGTCTTTTGCGGCAGTTGTGCCCCTGATCATTCTGTTCTTCGCCTGTCAGAAATATTTCGTGGAAGGGATCGCGACCAGCGGCATGAAGAATTGAGCGGAAAAGCGGAGGGAGAATAAGGTGAAAATAAGCGGGAAAGAAAATATATATGAGCTATGTTTGCAATGGAAAGAGAATGGAGCCTGGGTAAGTGCGGACGAAAAGCGGGTAAAGCTCGATCTGGGAACAGAATGCAGAGAAAGAGGGTATTCCTATTATCCGTATACCGTGGAGCTTCTGCCCGGGGAGCGGACGCTGGTTCGGCTTTTGCTTCGTTCGAATGCGGAGGAGGATGTGTTTCATCTGATTCCGTGCTGCATTTACGGAGATAACAATGCGGAAAGCGTTCATTTTGGGGAATTTCCGCTTCTTACTGCGGAGCGTTTTGACGAAACAGGAAAGGAGGATCCGTTTCGTTCTTCATATTGGTCGTTTCGCGCGGATCGTGCGGCGATGCCCCTGTCTGCGCTCTGCGGGAGGGAGGAAACTGTCGCAGTGACGATAGACCCGTATACGGAGCAGGAGGATGGAGGCTTCCTTCATAACGGCGTATTTTCTATGCTGCCCAATGGCTGTGGGGTCACCATGGGATATGAAAATGCCCCGATATCCTTCATCAATAAACGTACGCCGGGACCGGTGAAAAGTGAATATGTGTCATCTGCGAGGGCGTGCGGCAGGATTTATGTGGCATTTCCGGAAACAGAGCATGAAAGAGAGAATCCGAGACTGGCGATCCACCATATCATAAGAGCGGAATATCTCTTGAGAAGAGAGATGCCGAAGCATGAAAAAAGTGCGCGGGAAGCGGCGTATGCGTGCCTGAAAAGCTTCACAGAGCTGAACTGGGACAGCATTGCCATGGAATATACCAATAGAAGTTGCCTGCCGCCTGCCGATACCGTGCTGCGGCCATGGAGAAACGTGGTGGAGATCGGCTGGACCGGGGGCGGTGTGCTGGCATATCCGCTGATTCTCTCCGAGCGGCTTTTCGGAGAAGAGGCGGAGCGGCTATTGTCAAAGGCGCGGAGCGGCGAGGAAATATTAGAGCAAATTGTAGCTGCGTACAATGAGAAATCAGGATTTTTTAATGATCTGACGCATCCGATAGAGGGAAGCGGCAGTCCGGTAAATGGATGGTGGACCGCGTTTGGGCTTACAAGGGATGTTCACTGTGCGTATAATGTGAGCTCTGCGCTTCATTACTTGTTGAAATCGATTCTTTTTCTGAAGGAAGAGCGGAAAGACTACCCGGCGCGTTGGCTGAAAAGGGCAAGAGATGTTGCCGATACGGCAGTGTGCCTTCAAAGAGGGGACGGTGCATTTGGCTATACGTTTTCGATTTCGGAGAAGAAGGTCGTAGACTGGGAGGGCTTTGCGGGATGCTGGTTTGTGCCGTGCCTTACATATCTGTATGCGCTGACGGGAGAGAGGAAATATCTGCAATCCGCAGAGAAAGGGCTCACCTATTACTGGGAAGCGGTGCGGTCCCTGACCTGCTGCGGAACGCCGATGGATACCTGGAAGTCTCCGGATCAGGAGGGAAATCTGGCTTTTCTGCGCGGAGCGAGGCTCCTCTATGAATGCACGGGGGAGGATAAATACCTGGAAGCCTTGAAGGACGCTGCAAACTTTGAGTATCTCTGGCGATACGGATACCGCACCAGACCGGACTACAAGCCGCTCAGGGAGGGCTGGTGTTCCTGCGGCGGGTCAGTGACCAGTGTTTCCAATCCGCATATCCATCCGATGGGCATGATCGTGGATTCGGATCTTTATTATCTTGCTGCACATAGCGGAGATTCTTATCACAGGCAGCGGGCGGAGGATGGAACAAACTGGATTCTGCAAACATTGGAACTGTATCCTCAAAAAACGGGATATGGAGACTATGGCGTATTGAGCGAAAGGTGGTGCCCAAGCGACGGGCTTGTGATTCAGAGGGATTCCAATGGGGAGCCGTACAGCTCCTGGTACAGCTATAATTTATGGGCAGCGTCGGCGGCATTTGAGGAGGTATGCGAGAGGGCGCTGGAGGAGCTCGACACAGCTGCTCATGGCGTGTGAAACAGGTGTGTGTACAGAAGGATAATCGTTGCGGAGGGGAACGAAAAGGGCCGGTTTTCATGCTATAATCTGCTCATAGATGCAGAGACAGGGAGTGACTGTCCGGAGAGGAGCGGATGTGAACAAAACAATCACGATTCGGGATGTGGCGGAGAAGGCCGGTGTCAGCGTCAGCGCGGTACATATTGCTTTGAACGGGAAGAAAGGAGTGGGGGAAGAAAAAAAGGTACTGATTAAGAGAGTGGCTGCAGAGCTGGGCTATCAGCCGAATGCGATGGCATCTATGCTGAAGCAGAAGAGGAAAACGATTGCGATCCTGCTTCCGTCAGAGGAGGGCGACAACAAATATTTCTTTCCGCAGATCTGGCAGGGCATCCATGATGTGATACAACGACAGAAGGTGAATTTTTCTTATCTGGAGTTTCCCTATTCAACGGCGAATCATGAGCAGGTTCGAACGGAGCTCTTGAAGCGGATTCAGGGAAAGGAGATCGACGGGCTTCTGACAGCGGGACATGAGGATGTGCTTTCAGAGGAGGATTGGGAGCTTCTGGAATCGTTGGAAACTAAAATCGTGGTGATTCATTCGGAGAAGCCGGGGAGGGATGTGCTTTGCTGTATAGAACCGAATTACGATGTGATCGGCAGAACGATGGCGGAGCTGATAAGCAGCCGCATCGCAGGGTATGGGAGTATCTTCATTGCTGCAGGGAACCCGAAATATGCGTCTCATAATCTGGTGATGCGGGGCTTTGAACGGTATCTGCGGGAGAATCAGATTTATAATATGATCTACCGCGATTTCTCCTGGACTATGGATGAGATCAACTACATCCACATCCTGCGGGAGATATCCAGACCGGATGTGGCATCCTGCTGCGCTGTGTTTTCGCAGGGGACGATTCTTCTGGGAAGGGCGTTGGAGGAATCCGGAAAGGCATCGAGACTGTTTTCGCTCGGCACGGATTTATCGGAGGAGACGGCGCGGCGTTTAAAGGAAGGAATCTTTGATAACGTGATACAGAAAAATCCTTATGCGGAAGGATATCTGGGATTGTGGGCACTGATAGACTATTTTTTAAACGGGAATCGACCGGAACGGAAAATCTATGTAGGTGCCGATGTGGTATTCCGCAGCAACATTGAGATGTATCAGAATAAAAATCATACGGCACTGCTGCTCGGAAAGTAAGCGGTGCCGTATGGATTTTTGGGAGCGGGCTGTATTACATTTCGATGCTGCTTCGCAGGATTTCGGAAGAAATTTCGGGAGCTTCCGGAGCGCTGCGCTCCCAATTTCGGATTTTTTTCGCTACGGCATGCCCCAGTCGGACGTGGCTGTTCCTTGTGAAGTGGATGCCGTCCGCTTCGGAAGCTTCTGCATAAAGGGAAGCGTTCAGAAATTCTGCGGGGAAGCTTTCGCAAAGCTTCTGATATTCCGAAGAGAAATGATGGGAAAGGAGGACGCCTGCTTCCATTCCGTATTTGGCACTGACATCCGGTCTGGACGAGGAAAGGCGGATGGGAGGGGGGGCGAGCAGGAGGATTCGAGGCGAAACGCTGCCTGTGCCGCATTCCGGAACGGATAGGATGATCTGCAGCAGTGCGCGGATTCCTGCGTTGAGTCGATTGGGTTGGAGTGCTTCTTTGTGAAATTTCGGCTGTATATCATTGGTTCCCAGCATGAGGATCACATAGTCCAGCGGACGATGACTCAGCAGACAGGGCTCGAGGTAGGTGCTGGCGAGGCGATAGGCTTCTCCGGGAACAGTATAAATAGTGGTTCTTCCGCCTAAACCCTCCTCCAGAATCCTCCAGTTTTTGCCCAGATCTCTTGCGAGAACGCAGGGCCAGCGAGTCTGCTCGTCATATCGCAGAGAGGGAAAGGGATTCTTCTTGGGCTCCGGAATGACGCCCCAGGTATTGGAGTCGCCGAAGCAGAGAATACGTTTCAATCAGGTCTCCTTTCTCTTAGAAGCCAAAACACAGGGCGCCGCCGTCAACTGCGAGATCCTGCCCGTTTATGTAGCTTCCGTGAGGGCCTATGAGGAAAGCGGCAAGCGCACCCAGATCTTCTGTATTTCCGAAAGCGTGAACCGGTATTTTTTGCAGGATCTGCGTCCGTCGTTTTTCATCCGCTATTTCGTCCAAAAGACGGGAATGGAACCAGCCGGGGGCGATGGAATTCACGCAGATATTTTCGTTTGCCCATTCTGTGGCGAGACCTCGTGTCATTCCCACGACTGCAGCCTTGGAAATGCAGTAGGGAACGACCTGACTGAAGCCCAGATGGGCGCTCATGCTGGAAATATTGAGAATTCTTCCTTTGTGAGGACTTCTCTTCAGATAGGGGTAGAGCAGCTGCGCCATCTGGAATCCTGCCTTCACATTGATTTCCATGATCCGGTCATATTCCTCCTCTGGGAAATCCTGAGCAAGACACTTATAGGAGCTGCCGGCGTTGTTTACCAGAAAGTCCAGCTGACCGCCGTGCGTTGCGGCGAGCCTCTGAACCAGCGCCTGCATTTCCGAACGGTTTCGGATATCTCCCTGCTGATGGATGACGCCTTTCGGGCTGCTTTGCAGTCCTTCTTTTTCTTTCCCTGTTCTGGAGACGACATAAACGGCGGCGCCCGCCAGTGCCAGCTGATTTGCAATTTCCAGACCGATTCCGCTGGAGCCTCCGGTAACGATGCCGGCATAGCCGGATAATTCTTCCATATTTCTTTCTCCTTTATAATGGCTTTGTGAGCTGCCTTGCTTATATGCATAAAGCGGCTGGATGATGAGATCAGACGGCTGCGGAGCTTCCCTCTGCATATTCCTGACAGCAATAGCTTCTGCAGGAAGCCTGAATCAGCTCCCAGTCCAGCTCTGCACCGATCCCGGGGGCATTCGGTGCATGAATCATGCCTTCGCTGTCAATGGGGAGATCCCCCTTCATGGGAAGGCGGTAATGGTCCTCCGGCACAAAGTATTCGAAATATTTGCAGTTTTTGATAGCGCAGCTGACATGAAGATTTACCATGTCCATGTAATTCATGGTGGTAGTGTGAATCTCACAGTTCAGCCCGAATGCCTCTGCCAGATGTGCGATTTTCAGGGTGCCTGTGATGCCGTGCTTCCAGGAAACGTCGGCACGGACAATGTCTGCGGCTCGCTGTGCGATGACCTGTGCGACGCCCCAGTGACACCCTCGAGTTGTTTCGGTTGCGGCAATGGGGATGTCCAGCGTCCGGCATAGCTCGGTATACTTCCAGAGCTCAAAGTCCCGGAAGGGCTCCTCGAACCATTCGTAATGCAGCTGCTCCAGCTGCCGGCCTACGCGGATCGCTTCATTCAGGGTGTAGGTTCCTACCGGATCCGACATCAGCGTAAAACTCTCTCCTACGGCATCCCTGACTGCCTGATGAACCTCCATATCGAAGGGGACAGGGCCGCTGGGGTGGACTTTGTAAGCCTTGATTCCCCTCTTTTTATAATAAAGTGCCTCTGCAACATAGTCTTCTGCATGAGGCAGAAAGTTCGAGCTTGCGTATACCGGAAGGCTGCTTCTGCAGGCGCCGATATATTTATAGAGGGGCAGCTTCGCTTCTCTGGCACACATATCCCAGAGCGCCACGTCTATGGGACCGGGCAGGAACACGGGAAAAAAAGCCTCGTGGCGGTCGATGCTCCATAGCTCCTGAAAGATTGCCTCGCGGTCATGCGGATCCCGTCCCAGTACCACCGGAGCGATGGTTTCGTTCAGGTATGCTTCGGATACCGCGCCGGAGCGGGCTGCCATACAGGTGGCGGAACCGGTAATCCCGTTATCCGCAGTCAGCTGAATGACCAGAACGTCCCAGCCCATCTTGGCGCTTCCTTGTCTTTTTCTGTCGAAAAGGCATTTCCCTCTTTCGACCCACCAGCTTTCAAATTTCGTAACAACCATAGCTGCCCTTTGCCCTCCTATGTTTCATATTTGTTTTTACGTCCGGCTGCGGCATAGCAAATGCCACGAGACATAAAACGTTTTAATATAATCTAGCAGAACAGTGCAAAAAATTAAATAAAATAAAGAGATAAAAAAGAAAATCTATATTTTTAACGATAAAATTCTATCAAAATATACATAATGTAGAAAAATAACGCTAAAATTACTAAAATGAATGATAATATTGACAGTAAAACGTTATAGTGATATTTTGGAAATAATTAAAGGAAATCCGGAGAGATTTTTAATTCGTGCAGAGGTGTTTTTCAGCAACAGGAGGAGAAAAATGAAGAGAAGTTTGTGGATTGCAGTTGTGGGAGCGGCAGCACTGACGCTGGGCGCATGCGGACAGGTAAAGGAAAGCGCTCCGGCGGGGACGCTGCCCCCGACAAGCGCAGCGCAGGCGGAAGCGAAGACGACGGGAGACGGTTTGGTGCTGAAGTGGTCGGAGGTGAATGGAGACGAGTATGGGGCGACAGTGGGAGCCAAAGCCTTCAAAGAAAAGGTAGAGGAAGTGTCCGGGGGGCAGATCGTCATAGATTTATATGAGAATGGAACCCTGGGAGATGAGAAAACCTCCATGCAGGGAATACAGATGGGGACACTGGACATCTTTCGGGGGAACGCATCCTCCCTGCCGAATTATGGAGCGAAGGTAATAGGGCTTACCGGGCTTCCATATCTCTTTAAGGATATGGCACAGTTTCACGATATGGCAGTATCTTCCCTGGGGCAGGAGCTGCTGGACTCTGTAGATCAGGCGGATTGTGGATATGTGGCGCTGGGCTGGATGGTGGAGGGGCCGAGATCTCTGTTCCTCACGCAATCTGCTTATGACAAGCTGGGAAAGCCTTCCGCATTCAGCCTGGACATGATGAAGGGGCTCAAAATCCGGGTGCCGGAGACAGATCTGATGGTAAATACCATGAAAGGGTTGGGGGCGTCGGCGACACCGATTGCCTATTCTGAGCTGTATACCTCTCTGCAGTCCGGCGTGGTGGACGGAGCGGAGAATGGAGTGACCTCATATCTGTCTAATTCCTTTAATGAAGTGGCTCCGTATTTCATACCGGATGCGCACACCTTTGGCTGCGGAGTAGTTCTGATGAATAAGGATAAATGGAATTCTCTTACGGAGGAACAGAAGGAGTGGATGCTGGAGGCTTCCGAGGCGGGCTCTGAGGCATGCTACGAATACAATCAGAAGCAGGAGCAGGCGGCGTATGCTTCTTTTTTGGAGAAGGGGGTTACGAAGCTGGAGGTTCCGGATCTCGACAAGTGGCAGGAAGCATGCCAATCCGTATATGCCTCCTACAGCGAGGAAGAGCAGAAGATTATTCAGAGACTTGCTGCCGGGAAGTATTAACGGGAAATAAATATAATGGGTGCAGAAGGGGGACGCTGTGAAAAACAGGCGGCGCCGCTCGAAGAAGGAAAACGGGAAAGGAGATCCGAGATGGAGAGATTTAGGAAGATCTGGGCTCCCATTGATAAAGGTATCTTTACAGCGCTGAAATATATATGTGCCGGGATGCTGAGTGCATTGATATTGATCGTATTTTATATTTTTATCGGAAGGTATATTCTGCATGATTCGCCTATGTGGGGAGAGCCGCTTTCTCTGCTTCTGCTTTCATGGATGTCCATTCTGGGTTCGGCACTGGTGCTGCGGACGGATGAACATCTGCGAGTGACTATGTTTGATAATAAGCTGTCGAAGAAACAGATGCTCCTGACAGATATCCTGACGCTGCTCTGCGTGCTGGCGTTTGCGGGCTTTATGATTTTCTATGGGGCACATCTGATGAAGCAGGCCAGAAGCAATACGATTGCAGGCATCAATGTACCGTATGCGTGGATGTATGCGTCCCTACCGGTGACAGGGGTGCTGTATATCTTCGCACTGGTTTCCCAGTGGGTAGGGAGGCTCGAACAGAAATGACACAGACAATGATTGCTACTATATTGCTGATTGGACTTTTTCTGGTGCTGGTATTTGCCAGAGTACCCATTGTCTATGCGATTGGAATCGCGTCTTTGGCGGACTTTTTTTATCTGGGAATCAATCCGATGCAGATGGCGCTGAAATTTGTCTCAAATCTGAATTCCTATACCCTGCTGGCGGTTCCCTTCTTCATTACCATGGGAGAGCTGATGGGAGCGGGCGGTGTGACAGAGCGCCTGATCGACTTTTCGAAGGAGCTGGTAGGATGGGTCAGAGGCGGGGCGGCGATGGTGAATGTGGTGGCTTCCTTCTTTTTCGGAGGGATCTCAGGATCCTCCTCTGCCGACTGCGCGTCACTGGGACCTATAGAGATCAAAATGATGGAGGAGCAGGGCTATGACCGTCCGTTCTCTACCTGTCTGACGATGGCATCCTCGGTGGAAGGGATTCTGGTGCCGCCTTCTCAAAATATGGTGATCTATACATTGGCGGCGGCAGGGGTCACTACCGTTTCCATCGGGCAGCTGTTTCTGGCGGGATATGTTCCGGGAGCTGTGCTGTCCTTGGTGCTGATGATTTATTCCTATTATTATTCCAAGAAAAACGGGATACCGGTCACAGGCCGATTTCATCCTAAGAAATGCATGCGGTCGCTGCTTCGTTCCGTTTGGGGACTTCTGGCGGTGCTGATCGTAGTGGTGGGCGTCATCGCCGGTGTGTTTACGACAACAGAGTCTGCCGCAGTGGCGGTAGTATGGTCGTTGATGGTGGGACTGTTTATTTATCGGGGATTCCGGCTGCGGGACATCCCGCATATCTTCCATAATGTTACCATGACGCTGGGGAAGGTGCTGATCCTGATCGGGGTCTCGGGAGCCTTTACCTACCTGCTTACCTACCTGAAGATTCCGGAAAACGCCTCTCGTATGCTGCTGTCTGTTACGGGTAATAAAATCCTGATTTTGATCCTCCTGAATCTGCTGATGCTGTTTCTTGGATGTTTAATAGAGATGGCATGCCTGATTCTCATGCTGACGCCGGTTGTGCTGCCCATCTGGATGGCGCTGGGACTCTCTCCGATCCATCTGGGCGTAGTGATGGTTCTGAACCTGGGAATCGGACTTCTGACACCGCCAGTAGGCTCGACTCTTTTTATCGGCTCGGCGATTTCCGGAATCCGGATCGAGAAGCTGTCAAAGGCTATGCTTCCGTTTTACATTACCATGGCGGCTGCATTGCTTATTTTGACCTATTTTCCGCAATCCTTTATGTGGCTTCCGGAAATGATGTATTAAAAGGGAGGAAGGGACGCGGGCTGTTGGCGCATTTTGAACTGACGCAATGCCGAGATGAATGAGAGGGAAAGAGGGGAATATAGAATGGCAAGGTTCTGGAGGGATACAGGGGAAATGCTGGCGATCGTGAAGGAAAGACTGTATACGCCGGTTGTAGGGGATATTCTGGATCAAATGGGCTTTTCTCATCAGTTTTTACCGGCAGAGCTCCGTCCGCTTTCGGTGCTGGCGGCTGCGGGAGGCCATGACGAGGAGAAAAGGACAGAGGATAGCGTAAGTCTTGCCGGCTTCGCCTGTACGGTGCTGGAAAATGATGTCTATGGTATGCCGAAAAAGCCGTTTGGTTATCTCACGGAGGCATTGGATCAGCTGCGGCCGAATGAAATATATGTGGCGACGGGGGCGCATCACTCGGCACTGTGGGGGGAGCTTTTGACGGCGGCGGCCAAGGCGAGAGGCGCGGCAGGAGCGGTTCTGGACGGATATTCCCGGGATACACCGCAGGTACTGTCACAGAAGTTCCCGGTATTTTGCCGGCAGTGCTGGGCGCAGGATTCCTCTATTCGTACTTATGTCTGCGATATGCGATGTACGATAGAAATCGGACAGGTAACGATTCATGACGGGGATCTGATTTTCGGAGACCTTGACGGAGTGTTGGCGATTCCCGGGGAGCGGATCGAGGAGGTGCTGGAAAGGGCATTGGAGAAGGCTTCACAGGAAAAGCTGGTACGAAAGGCGATAGAAGGCGGCATGACAGCGACAGAAGCATTTCGGAAGTTTGGCGTGCTGTAGAGGATAAGCCATGAAAAGAAGGGCGTTTCGAATCAATGCAAAAGACAATGTAGCAACAGCTTTGTCTGAAATTCCGGCAGGAGAGGAGGCAGAGCTTATAGGAGAAGCTGCCGGGGAGGCGATAAGGGCACAGGAAAGGATCCCCATAGGGCACAAGCTTGCGCTGCGGGATATCCCTGCGGGAGAAGAAATCAGGAAATACGGCATTGTAATCGGGAGAGCAACGGCTGACATAGAGAAAGGGAGCTGGGTGCATCTGCATGTGATGAAGAGCCTTTACGACGAGAGATCGGAGCATCTGGACGCGGTGACAGGAACGCCAAAAGACATTAAGTATGAATAAGGGATGGGAAAAATTAAAGGATAAGGTATGGATGGGTTACCGCAGGCGGGATGGAGGGCTGGGGATTCGAAATCGCCTGCTGGTGATCTATACGGTGAAGTGCGCGGAGCAGGTAGCGCGGAGAATCGTGGAAGAGCTGCATCATACAGATGTAGAGCTGCTCGGCTTTGATGGATGCACAGACAATCAGTATGCGGTGAATCTGCTGATCGGAATGATCCGTCATCCTAATGTGGGGGCGGTTTTGGTGGTTGGCTTGGGCTGTGAATATGTGCAGCCGGAATGGCTGGCAGATATCGCGGAACAGGAGGGAAAGCCTGCGCGGTGGATGTTTATCCAGAGAGAGGGCGGTACCCGGCCTGCGGTGGAGAGGGGGGCAGAGTGGGGGAAACAGGCGCTTCGAATGCTGTTACATACAGAGCGGGCGGAAATGCATTTTTCGGATCTGGTGGTCGGGGCAGAATGCGGCGGTTCAGATTATACTTCGGGACTGGCAGGAAATGTGGTAGTAGGCAAATTCTATGATCATTTGGTGGAACTGGGAGGCACTGCTGTTTTTGAGGAGATTGTGGAGGCGATCGGTCTTTGCGATATACTCTTGGATCGGGCGGCGAACGATACAGCCAGAGAGGAAATTCGGTATACTTATAAAAAGGCGTTGGAATATTGCCGTTCTGTGAGGCAGTATTCCGTGAGCCCGGGAAACTTTGCCGGGGGACTGTCCACTATTGAAGAGAAATCCATGGGGGCAGTGATAAAGAGCGGCTCGCAGCCGATACAGGGGGTGTTGAAGGTGACGGAACTACCCAGGTATGCAGGGCTGTGGCTTCTGGACACGACACCGGATTCGCATTGGATGCAGTTCGGCATTACGAATCCGAATGACAGCGAGGGATTGACGGCACTGGCTGCTTGCGGAGCGCATATTGTATTTCTGGTAACCGGGCGGGGCAGCGTGGTGGGAAGTGCAATTGCTCCCTGCGTGAAGATTACCGGTAATCACGAAACCTTCCTGCATATGTCGGAGGACATGGAATTCGATGCCAGCCCCTTGTTGGAAGGAAAGAAAAATCTGGATGAACTGTCATGGGAGCTTGCAGATTATGTGTCGGAAATTGCAGCAGGACAGATGACGAAGTCGGAGGCATTGGGGCATCGGGAGTTTTTTGTGCCCTACAAGTATCAGGAGAAGACGGTTCTTCCCTGCAAATAGCTGGGACGGAACCTGCGGCTTAGAGAGAAGGCAGGGAAATATGGCGGCATTTACGGAGAAAGAAATGAGAGAGTTTTCTATAGGCGATTGGTATCGCTTGGATGGGGAGACCGCGATTGTCACCGGCGGAGCCACCGGTTTGGGGCTGGCGATTACCCGCTGTCTGGTTTCGGCGGGAGCGAGAGTGGCGGTGATTAGCTTCGAAAATCCGGAACAGTCGGCTGCGGCGCTGGCAGAATTCGGTGCGGCAGTGAAATTTTACCAGCATGACCTGACGGATGCGGGAAATGCGGAGGCTGTGGTAGAGAAGGTAATACGGGATTTCGGCGGCATAAGTATTCTGGTGAATAATGCGGGAAATCACTGCAAGAAATTTATCTGGGATATGACAGTGGAGGATTACACGAGAGTGCTGGAGGTACAGCTGGTAGGTGCGTTCTCCATGACAAAGGCGGTCGTTCCGTATATGAAAGAGCACCGCCATGGGAGGATTCTGTTTCAGGCGTCGATGACCTCCTATATCGGACAGCCTCAGGTGGCGGGATATGCCACGGCAAAGGCGGGATATCTGGGGCTGGTACATACCCTGACGGCAGAACTGGCAGAATACGGGATTACCGTCAATGCGATTGCACCGGGCTGGATCGATACCTTCATGTTCCATAAGGCGGTGGATGCGGATCCGGAACGTTTCGCGAAAATCATGGGGCGGATCCCGGCAAAAACCATAGGGGATCCCATGGATATCGGGATGACGGCGGCATTTCTCTGCTCGAAGGCGGCTCGGTATATCTCCGGCTCCTGCATCCCTGTGGACGGCGGAGCCCTGATCGGGTTTTAGGAAAATACCGATTTATTCATGTTTTATGTGTGATTGGCGTGTGTTCCGATTGGATCAGCGCTTCCTTAGGAAGCTCTGAGGGGGATGGTCTTGCGGAGGGAAAGCGGAAGAGAGGAATCTGGAATTTGAGAGGGAGAAAAGAATGGGGATCAGCGGAGTATTTTCGGAAGAACTGTTTTTGACCAGCGAAACAGGCAGCAGGCTGTATCATCAGTATGCGGAGAATCTTCCTATTATTGATTATCATTGTCATATATCTCCGAAGGACATCGTGGAAGACAGAGAGTTCGAGGATCTGGGAGAGATGTGGCTGGAGGGCGATCACTATAAGTGGAGGGCGATGCGGCTTTTTGGGATAGAGGAGAGACTGATTACCGGAGCGGAAACCTCCTTCCATGAGAAATATCTTGCCTTTGCCTCTGTGCTGCCGAAAATGGCGGGGAATCCGATCTATATCTGGTGCGCATTGGAGCTGAAGCGGTACTTTGGCATTTCCGAGCCGCTGACGGCAGAGAACGCAGAGGAGATTTATCAGAAAACGAGGAGTATGATCCGGGAGAAGCATATTACCCGGTGCTGGTGCCTGGAGCATTCCAGGGTGAAGCTGCTATCCACGACGGAGGATCCGCTGGATGATCTCGGCTGCCATAGGCTGTTGCAGCAGAAAAGGGAATTAAGTACGCGGGTAATCACTGCATTTCGGCCGGATCGCGCTATGTTCCTGAGCCATCCGGGCTTTCCGGACTATCTGCGCCGTCTGGGAGAGACATCCGGGGTACGGATAGAACGGTTTTTTGACCTTGTCGAGGCGCTAAGCGTCCGGCTTCGATACTTCAGAGAGGTGACGGGGACTACGGTCTCCGATAATGGAGTGCCGCGTTTTAGCTGGGAAGACTATACGACAGAGGAAATAGAGGCGATATTCGGGAAGGCGGCGGCAGGTCAGGCGTTGACGAGACGCGAGACGGATCAGTATCAAAGCGCATTTCTTCTGGAGATGGGGAGATTGTATCATCGGGAAGGCTGTGTGATGCAGCTTCACATAGGTACCTATCTGGATGCGAACACGAAAGGCGTGCAGACAGTAGGGCAGTCCTGCGGCTTTGACTGTACAGATGACCAATGCAGCGTGACTTCTGTGGGGGAGCTGCTGAATCGTTTGACGCAGCTGGGAGAGCTGCCGAAGGTGCTTCTGTATCCGCTGGACAGAACAAAAACAGAGACATGGGCGATTCTGGCAGCCGGGTTCTGTGACGGTTCTGTGAAGGGGCAGGTACAGCTGGGGGCGCCATGGTGGTTCAATGACCAGCAGTTCGGGATCGCCCGGCAGTTCGAAAGCTGCGGGAATTTGTATCCGGTCGCTCTTTCGGTAGGAATGCTGACAGATTCGCGCTCCTTCATTTCTTATCCGCGGCATGAGGTGTATCGCCGCATCCTCTGCAATTATCTGGGAGAGCTCTGTGACCGGGGGGAGTATTTCGGATCGGAGGAAAATCTGCGGGAGATCATAGAGGATGTCTGTATTCGGAATGCCAATGCATTTTTCGGCTTTCAGGTAGAGCTATAATCGGTCGATGCATCAGAGATGGGCTTTGTGTCCATCTCTTTTTTGACTCCCAAAAAACCACCTCCTTTTTTGTGTAGTATTTCTGCGACATCTGGCGGAAAAAGTAGGATTCGGAGAATTTGTCTTCATAAGGCGGACATTTATCCGTAAAAATAGAAAATGACGGGAAATAAATTTCACATAAAAAATATTAAACATAATGATTAAATTGTAGAAATTTACTTAATGCTGTATTTCTGCTATAGTTATAAAAACGAAATTCGGCCGAAGAAAAAAAGAGGATGTATTTTTCAAATCAGGAGGGTTGTATGAAAACTAAAATAGGACTGGTGCCGCGTCTGATCATCGCGATTATCCTGGGTATTCTGATCGGGCAGTTTATGCCGCTGTGGTTCTGTCAGACGATCGTCACGGCATCATCTATTTTCAGTACGTTTCTGAAGTTTGTTATTCCGCTGATGATCCTTGCCTATGTGACCATGGGTATCGCGGATCTGTCGCAGGGCGCAGGGAAGCTCCTGTTGATTACTGTAGCGCTGGCGTACGGCTCCACGCTCATTGCCGGAACGGCTTCTTATCTCATTTCCAGCAGCCTGTTCCCCAGCTTCATGTCTGCAGATGCACTGCAGAAGATTCAGGAGACGGCGGATAATTCTGTAGCCGCATACTTCGGGATTTCTCTTCCGCCGTTGCTGGATACGCTGTCCGCGGTTGTGCTGGCGTTCATTCTGGGACTTTGCCTCTCCTCGATGCGGGGAAAGGAGATCGGCAGTTCTCTGTACAACGGCTTCAAGGATTTCTCCGGCATCATCGATAAGGTGCTGCACAATGCCATCATTCCGCTGCTGCCGCTGTACATCTGCGGAACCTTTATTGATATGACCCGCTCCGGGAAGACCTATACCATTCTGGGAATCCTCTGGAAGGTATTCCTGGTAGTGATCGTGATGCATCTCGCTTATATCACACTGCAGTTCCTGCTGGCAGGCTCGATCTCCAAGAAGAATCCGATCCAGCTGCTCCGGAACCAGATCCCGGGCTATACCACGGCACTGGGGACCCAGTCCTCCGCTGCGACGATTCCGGTAAATCTGGAGTGCGCGAAGAAGGACGGCATCTGCGAGCAGATCCGGAACTTCGTGGTTCCGCTCTGTGCAAACATCCATATGTGCGGCTCCATGATCACCATCACTGCCTGCGCGACGGCGGTATGCCTCATGAATCAGCTGCCGATCAGCCTCGCTACGGTGGTACCCTTCATTATGACGCTGGGCGTGGCGATGGTCGCTTCTCCGGGTGCACCGGGCGGCTCGATCATGACGGCCCTGCCGTTCCTGTATATGATTTTCGGCGTGGAGGCGGGAGATCCGAACGGCCCGATCTGCGCGATCATGGTTGCGCTCTATATCACACAGGATTCCTTCGGAACTGCCTGCAATATATCCGGTGACAATGCCATTGGTGTGATTGTCAATGAGATCTATGAGCGTTTCTTCCTGAAGGGAAAGGCTGCAGCCTGATATGAACGTATTTAATATTATCGGTCCGATCATGATCGGGCCCTCCAGCTCTCATACGGCTGGCGCTGTTCGTCTGGGCAGGGTGGTAAATAAGGTGACGAACGGCGCGACGCTCCGCCGTGTGGACATCGAGCTTTCCGGCTCCTTTGCCACCACATACCGGGGGCATGGAACCGACAGGGCGCTGCTGGCGGGGATTATGGGCTATCACAGCTATGCGGAGGAGATCCGGAACGCGCTTGAGATCGCGAGGGATCGGGGAATCGAGTATCATTTTATTCCTACGGACATTCCGGGTGCACATCCGAATACCGCCAGAATCCACTATGTCTGTGAGGACGGTACGGAGGGCGTGGTAGAGGGCGCGAGCATTGGCGGCGGAAATATTCGAGTGGATCATGTGAATGGTCTCCGGGTGGATTTCACCGGAGAAAACAACACGATTCTGGTGCTGCATCGGGACCGCCCCGGCGTGATCGCCAATGTCACCAAGCTGATTTATGACAAATACAGTGACCTGAATATCGGTAATTTCCGTTTGAGTCGGGTGGAGAGAGGGGGGCTCGCGCTGATGACCATAGAGATCGACCAGATGCCGCCGCAGGGGCTGACAGACGATATCATGAAGCTGGATCACGTGGTCAATGCCATCCTGATCCGGGCATTGTAAGGAGCGGCAGATGATCAAATACAAATCCATAGCAGAGCTGGTGCATGCGGCAGAGCAGGCGCAGCAGAAAATCAGTGAGGTCTGCCTCCGCGATCAGGCGGAGCAGATGATGGAGACAGAGGAAGCCCTGTACCGTCGAATGGAGAAGAGCTTTGATGTCATGTGCGCTTCGGTGCAGGCAGGGAAGGATCCGACGCTGTGCTCCACCTCCGGGCTTACCGGCGGAGAGGGCGGCAGAATGCTCCGCTATGCGGAGGAAAAAGCCGGAGGGCTGTCGGGGCAGTTCATGGCGCGCGCCATGGGTCGTGCTATGGCGGTTTCCAACTGCAATGCGGCGATGGGGCGTATCGTGGCGACGCCGACGGCGGGCTCCTGCGGCATTCTGCCGGGCTGTCTCGTATCCATGTATGAAGATCGGAAGTTTGCAAAATGGGATATCGTGATGTCCATCTTCACTGCGGCGGCATTCGGCATGGTGATCGCGCAGAATGCCTCCATAGCCGGAGCGGAGGGCGGCTGTCAGGCGGAATGCGGCAGTGCCTCCGGCATGGCGGCAGCCGCATTGGTAGAGCTGATGGGCGGCAGCCCGCAGCAATGTGCGGATGCGCTGGGAATGTCACTGGTCAACCAGATGGGGCTGGTCTGCGATCCTGTAGCCGGGTTGGTGGAGATTCCCTGCATCAAGCGGAACGTTTCCGGCGTGATGATCGCGTTTTCCTCTGCCGATATGGCACTGTCGGGGATTGATCTGAAGATCCCGGCGGACGAATGCATTGAGGCGATGCATGCTGTGGGGCAGGCTATGCCCTCCAGTCTCAGGGAAACTGCGAAGGGAGGACTCGCGGCGACGCCTACGGGCATCCGGCTTCGGAAGCAGGTTTTCGGCGACGTGTAAAGTGCGTGGAATAAGAGACGGAGTCGAAAAATCAAGCTCGAAAAATAAATATTTGTGACTTGACAGAACAGGAGGGAAACGGGCAGAATAAAACTGAAGGTTTCTGCCGTTCGGTCTGGGGACAGGAATACCGGAAAACCGCGGAGGATTGCTTCGCGGTTTTCCGGCTTTTTTAAGGAGAAGCATGGATATTTACGATAGACTTTTCTCACTGCGGGATCGGGAATACGCGCTGTTTCAGGCGAAGCTTACGCCGGGAGTCTCTCCGGACAGAATGCTCGGCGTTCGCGTACCGGAGCTCCGGAAGCTCGCCAGAGCGCTTTTGAAGGAAGCGGACTATGCAGATTTTCTCGGGCAGCTGCCGCATCGGTATTATGATGAGGATATGCTGCACAGTGTACTGCTCTCGGAGCTTCGGGACTATGAGGATTGCATCGGCGAATTGGAGCGGTTTCTGCCGTATGTGGACAATTGGGCGGTGTGTGACATCCTTTCGCCCAGAGTATTCAAGGGGCAGAGGAAGCGCCTGCTCGGGAAAATCAGGGAGTGGACGGCATCGAAGCACAGCTACACCTGCCGGTTCGGAATAGGGATGCTGATGACGCATTATCTTGATGGAGACTTCAGAGCGGAGTGCCTCGAGATTCCCGCATCCGTCCGTTCGGAGGAATATTATGTCAATATGATGATCGCGTGGTTTTTTGCCACCGCGCTCGCGAAGCAGTGGGATGCGGCGCTGCCGTATCTGGAAAAACACCGGCTCTCGGTCTGGACGCACAATAAGACAATTCAGAAAGCAAGGGAAAGCTATCGGATCACGGCGGAACAGAAGGCGCTGCTCAAGGGGCTGAAAAGACAGGTGTGAAAGAGCGAGGAAACAGGAAGAAATCCAAGCATTGAGGAATGAGAGTATGGAAAAATATGATGTCCTCATCATTGGCGGAGGCGTGGTTGGCTCTGCCATAGCAAGAGAACTATCCCGCTATCGGCTCAGACTCGCTGTTATGGAGAAAAATCCGGATGTCTGCTATGAAACCACGGGACGGAATACCGGTGTGTGCCATGGCGGCTTCGCCTATGATGCGGGAACCTTCAAGGCGAGATTCTGCGTGGAAGGAAACCGCATGATGACACAGCTCTCAAAGGAGCTGGGCTTTGCTTTTCAGCGGTGCGGCAAGGTGCTTGTGGGGTTTACGCCTGAGGAACGGAAGCGGCTTCTGGAGGTGCTTCATCAGGGTGACGTAAACGGTGCGACAGGGCTTCGCATCATTGAAAAGGAGGAGCTGCATCGTCTGGTACCCTCGGTGGCGGGCGAGTTTGCCATGCTCTCTGAAAACAGCGGGATTATCGATCCTTTCATGATGAACATCGCGCTGGCTGAAAATGCAGCGGAGAACGGGTGCCGTTTTTACTTCGAGCATGAAGTTACGCAGCTGGAAAGGACAGAGGAGCGGGGCTGGGTAGTGACGGCGGGGGGAGAGCAGCTTGCAGCGCGCTGGATCATTAACAGTGCGGGACTTAACTGCGGTAAAATCTCGGAAATGCTGGGGATTCCGAAGTGCCGAATGATTTACTCCAAGGATGATTATATCCTGCTGGACGAAAGGATGGGAAAGCTCGTGCCCATGCCCATTTATACGGTTCCTTCCAATACGTATATGGGCATTCATGTTTCGGTAACAACCGATGGGAATGTGCTGCTGGGGCCGACGGCAGAGGACACGGACAACAATCATTGGTATGGGGTGGAACAGAAAAATCTGGATTACCTGTATGAGCAGGCTATGATGATCTGGCCTCATGTGAATAAAGGGGATTATATTCGAAGCTATTCCGGAATTTTGCCGAAGTGGCTGGATGAAAATGGCAAAATTCAGGATTTTAAAATCGAAATTCTGGACGACATTGCTCCCCGTGCGGTGAATTTGGTGGGAATAGAATCTCCGGGGCTTACTGCCTCTGTACCCATTGCCGAACATGTCGTCAAGCTGATGAAGGAGAGAGAAGCCCTTCGGGAGAAGGCGGATTTTAATCCCATCCGTAAGGGGAGCGTTCGGTTCTCCAGGCTCTCTGCGGCGGAACAGGAAGAGCTGATTAGGGAAAATCCGGACTATGGAGAAACCATTTGCCGCTGCCAGAAGGTTTCGAAGGCAGAGATTCTGAATGCGATTCACAATCCTCTGGGGGTGCATACCATGGTGGGCATGAAATACAGAACGCGCGCTATGATGGGGAGGTGCCAGGGCGGTTACTGTCAGATGCGAATCAGCCAGATGCTGGAAGAGGAGTGCAATCTTAAAGAAACCGAGCTGGAGTATGCAAGGCAGGGCTCCCATTTCTTATTCGGAAAGCTGAGGGATGTACGATGAGAAATATTGATGTACTCATTGTCGGAGGGGGTCCTGCGGGATTGGCTGCAGCGCTGGAGCTGAATAAAAAGGGCGTTCGGGATATTCTTATTGTGGAGCGTGAGCGGCAGGCAGGGGGAATTCTCAGACAGTGTATTCATGACGGATTTGGGCTGACCCGTTTTGGAGAGGGTATAAGCGGGCCGGAATACGCCAAAAGGTTTATTGACGAAGTGCAGAAAAGAGGAATCGAGCTTCTGTCCAATGCGACAGTTTATGCCATTTCACCCGAAAAGAGGGTGACTGTGGTCACTCGGGAGGGCATTCTGCATTATCAGGCAAAGGCTGTTGTTCTCGCCATGGGCTGCAGAGAGAGAACGCAGGGGGCGCTGGCGATTCCTGGGGAACGACCGGCAGGCGTTTTTACCGCCGGCGTTGCGCAGGCCTACATTAACCTGTACAACCGAATGCCGGCGAAGAATGCGATTATTCTGGGCTCCGGCGATATCGGCATGATTATGGCGAGGCGCCTCACGCTGGAGGGGGCAAAGGTCATCGGCGTGTTCGAGATTGCTCCTTATGCGGCGGGGCTGCCCCGAAACGTGGAGCAGTGTCTGAATGATTATCACATTCCTCTGTATTTATCGCATACAGTGACGGAAATTCATGGCGGCAGCCGTCTCACAGGGGTGACCATTTCTGAAGTGAATGCGCATTTTCAGCCCATCGCCGGAACAGGGAAATATCATGAATGTGACACGCTGATTCTTTCTGTGGGGCTGATTCCGGAAAATGAACTAAGCCGCGAAGCCGGCGTTATCCTGCATCCCGGAACGAGGGGCGCGGTGGTGGATGAGAGCTTCCGGACAAATGTGCCCGGTATCTTTGCGGCAGGAAATGTGCTCCATGTTCACGATCTGGTGGACTTTGTCTCACTGGAGGCGGAGCGTCTTGCCGATGCGGTGGCAGAATATCTCGAAGCCGGAGAACTGCCGGAATGCAATTTAGAGATTGGGCTTGCGCCCCAGATCAATCATACTGTACCAATGAAGGTATCGGGAATGAAGGACTTCGATTTAAGTCTGCGTGTTTCCAGACCTATGAAGGAGGTAAGGATCGTGGTTCGGCAGGGGGGAGAGAGGTAGCCGCGAAGAAAATGGTGAAGGCGATTCCCGCAGAGATGATTCGGATCCCCATTAAGGCCGGTCGGCTGGAGAGGGAAGGCCGACTGGAGGTGAGCGTCGAATGAAAAGGACATATACATGCATCGTTTGCCCGAGAGGCTGTGAGATAGAAACAGAATATGAGGGGAAAAATGTATTTTCCGTAACAGGCAACGGCTGTAAGCGTGGGGAAGAATATGTAAAACAGGAGCTTACGGATCCGAGACGTACCATCGCAAGCTCAGTGCTCGTGAAGGGCGGCGTTCTGCCCCTCGCCAGCGTACGTCTCAATCGTGCCGTCCCCAAGGATCGTATTTTTGATGTGATGTCTGAAATCAAAAATATCACTCTGGAGGCACCGGTATACAGCGGCACTGTCCTGATTCCGGATATTTTGGGTCTGGGTGCGGATGTAATTGCCATCAAGGATGTTGCGGCACAGGAGGAAGCAGCTCCTGATAAAACGCTCTCTAAAAGTTAATTGGATATTTCGGGAAAACTTGTTGACAAAAGGAACTCTGTGGGATAAAATACCATTCGTGTTCGCAAGTCGCGAGCAAGACCGAAGTATTGCGGGTGTAGTTCAATGGTAGAATGTCAGCCTTCCAAGCTGAATATGTGGGTTCGATTCCCATCACCCGCTGTTGCCCAGATAGCTCAGTCGGTAGAGCAGAGGACTGAAAATCCTCGTGTCACTGGTTCGATTCCGGTTCTGGGCACACAAGACGAGGAGAAGCGGCGATAACATTCACACCGTTTTGATCTGCCTTTTGTATAATGCTCCGTTCTGCACAGAGATGAAAGCCGAACGACATTAGTAATGCGCGAGTAGTAGAGTGGTACTACGTCTCCTTGCCAAGGAGAAGGTCGCGGGTCCGATTCCCGTCTCGCGCTCTCAGCGCCCTTAGCTCAGCTGGTAGAGCAGTAGACTCTTAATCTATTTGTCCAGGGTTCGAGTCCCTGAGGGCGCACGAAAAGCTCCGGATTTCCGGAGCTTTTTTACTGTATAAGTCCCCCTGTCATGTGGTCATATGCGGTGCAAGCCTGCCTGCAAAAGCATTTGAAGATATGACGGGACAACAGGTATGAGAACGCAGCGATGTGTAAGCATCGCGAAAGTGCGAAAAGAGGAGAAGAATATGGCAAAGATCGATCACGCGGCGATTCGCTGCAGGAACTACGAGGGGGCAAAGCGTTTTTTCGAGTATGTATTTGAAATGAATATGTGGAGGGAAATCGGGGAGAAGCCGGAGCGGAAGTGCTGGTACCGGGAAGGAATACAGCTCTGCGAGCAGGAGGAGATCCGGATCGGTGAAGACAACGGCTATGACCATATCTCTATCGCGGTGGAGGATATTCCCGGGACGATGGCGAAGGCGGAGGAGTACGGCGCGAAGCGGATTAACGACCACTGGTTTTTCCTGCAGGACGGCGCGCGGATCGAGCTGAAGCCGCTCAGCGAGTGGAAGCTGGGAGACTGCTAAAAGAGGCGAGGCAGAAGAAGCAGAGACGGATAGAGACAGAGGAGGGGAAAAGGAGAGATGCAGTTTCAGGATTTTGCACTGAGAAAAGAAATACAGGATGCGGTTGTGAAGGCGGGCTACAGGGAGCCTTCGCCGATACAGGAGCAGGCGATTCCTGTGCTGCTGTCGGGGAGGGATATGATTGCCTGTGCGCAGACCGGGACGGGAAAGACGGCGGCGTTTGCGCTTCCGATTCTTCAGCTTCTGGGAAATGCAAGAGAGAGGCGGATCCGGGCGTTGATTCTGACGCCGACCAGAGAGCTGGCGATACAGATCTTTGAGAATTTCAAGCTTTACGGCAGATATCTGCGCCTGCGAACCGTCTGTGTATTCGGCGGCGTAAAGCCGGGGCCGCAGCTCTCGGAGCTTTCACAGGGCTGTGATATCCTCGTGGCGACACCGGGCAGACTTCTGGACTATGTGGGAGAGGGGCTGCTCAGTCTCCGGGATGTGGAGCTTCTGGTGCTGGATGAGGCGGATCGTATGCTGGATATGGGCTTCATCGGCAGTGTACGGAAGATCGCCGGCATGGCCAGACAGGAGCGGCAGACCCTGTTATTCTCCGCGACCATGCCGAGGGAGATCGAGCAGCTGGCGCAGGAGCTGCTTCGGGATCCGGTGTCTATCCGGATCGCTCCGGTGACGGAGCCGGTGGATACGGTGAAGCAGAGTCTCTGCTATACCGTGAAGGCGGAGAAGAAACATATCCTTGCAGTGCTGCTTTCTCGGGAGGGAGTGAAGAAGTCGATTGTTTTCACCAGAACCAAGCATGGTGCGGACAGGCTGGCACGGGATCTGGAAAAAGCGGGGATTCACGCGCTTTCGATCCATGGAGATAAGACGCAGGGGCAGCGGCAGAATGCGCTGGAGCGTTTCAAATCCGGCAATATTCGAGTGCTGATTGCGACCGACCTTGCTTCTCGCGGGATCGATGTGCCGAAGCTCAGTCATGTGTTCAACTATGAGCTGCCGGAGGATCCGGAGTCCTATATTCACAGGATCGGGCGCTCCGGCAGAGCCGGTGCGGTCGGAGAGGCGGTGAGCCTCTGCTGTGAGGAGGAGCTGGAGCGTCTTTACGACATCGAACGGATGATGAAGCGGGAGCTGCCGCTGCTCGAGATAGCGGGCAGCATTCCGCTGGTACGGCTCTCGAAGGGCGGAAACGCTGCGGGAAAAAAAGCCGGAATGGCGGCGAAGGCAGAGAGACAGCAGGGAAAAAGCACTCCGGCGGGAGCGGTACCGGCAGAGCGCGGACGGCGTGGATCAGCGGGGAAGAAATCCGGCGGGAAGGCCGGGAGAAGAGCTTCAGAAAAGGCCCAAAGGCTTAGAAGCGCAGAAGCTTCTCATTCAATTTCGCATAGATCCGTTCGCGGAACCATGGCTCGGAGGAGCGGCTGACGGCTTCCTCCCGGGGGAACCAGGTGACAGCGGCATTCTCATCCGGTTTACAGCGGACAGGTTCAGAGGGATCTGCCTCGAAAAGATAGGTGAGATTCAGGTGCAGGTGCGAGGTGACATATTGTCCGCGCTTTTCATGCCCGTCTACGGTGAGGATTTCCAAAGAGAAAATCTCCGGCGTGAGGAGACGGAGCGTCCGGAGCCCGCTCTCCTCGCGTACCTCCTTCTCCGCGACGAGCCGGAGATCATGCTCGCCGTCCGCATGTCCTCCGAGCCAGGACCAGGAGCGGTAGAGATTATGATATGCCATGAGAATCCTGCTGTGGGAGGAGTCGGTAACCCATGCGGAAGCGGTGAGGTGTGCAATGGGATTTTCCCGCGTGAAGGGATCCGGCAGTGCTTCCAGATTCAGATAGGCAAGCAGAGCCTCCCGATCTCTTTTCTCCTGCGCGTTGCAGGGCAGGTATGCCTGCAGCTCTTCGATCAGCTTTTTCATGCTTTTCCGTGTCCTTTCTGTTTTCTAATGAGGGCAGACCAGTCATAAAGATCTGCTTCCCTGAACGGTTACATTATACCGCGGAGAAGCTGGTTTCGAAAGGGTGGGAAGGCTTGTAATATCGTGTAAAATCAGGTAAAATTACCTCATAGAAATGCGCGGAGAGCCCGAGAGCGGGTTTGGTCTTCGGCACTGGACAGGTTGTAATATGGTATCGAAAAGACAGGCGCGTTATGCCCATGGGAAACCGGGGGTATGATGCGCCTCTTTTTAAGACAACCTATAGAAGGAGGTAAGGGTATGAGGGCAAGAAGAAACGCGAAGCATGGAAGAGGGCGGAGACACAGGCTGCTATGGCTCATTCTGCTGCTGACAGGATTGCTGCTGATCGGCTGCGGGGAGAAGACCGGGCGGGAGCAGGGTACGGCGGAGTCCTCCGAGACCGGAAAAGGAGAAAAGGACGAGGGGGGGGATTTGCTGAAGAGGCTCCGAGAGGGAAACAAGAAAACAGAGGGTGCCGGAGGCTTCACAGAGCAGGAGCTGGAGACGCTCTTGGGGGAATGGACCAATATCTGCTGGACCTATTCTTATTTCGATGAGGAGGGGGAGAAGAACACAAACTTCACGATGGCGGAGGATGGAGACGGAGCTGTGAAAAGTGTTTTTTTCTATGTGGAAGACGGCGTGCTGTATGCGGATTACAGAGATGTGCAGTATCAGTACAGCACAGGCATGACATACTACCATGTCATCATGGAGAAAGTAGAGGAGCCGCTGTATGAGGGCGCTGAGGGACCACAGTGGAGCCTCGTCGGAGAGAAGGGCCGCTGGGCAGAGGAGCCGCTGCGCTTCGCGCTGAATGCAGAGCAGGATCTGATGCAGCTGGAAAAGGGGAGCTATGGGGAGGACGATGAATGGGAAAGTGTCTCGACCTTTCTGAAGGAGGGGACGGAGAAGATCAAGCATGCTTCGGACTACCGATATTCCCGCATTGTTACGGTATCGACCGCAGAGGAGCTTGCGGAAGCGATTGGAGACCGTACAAAAATCATATTGAAGCCGGGTGTGTACGATCTTTCGGAGATAGGGAAACAGGAGAGAGGGGGGGATCACCTGACGGCCGGCGGCTCGGGATCGGAGATCATAGGCTTCTATATCAGCTCTGTGAGGGATTTGTATCTTATGGCAGAGTCGGAGGAGCTGACGGAGCTCTGCATCGATGACTCGGTGCGTCCGGTGCTTCCGTTCTATAACTGCGGCCAAATCAAGCTCAGCGGACTGACCCTCGGGCATCGGGTGGAACCGGGAACCTGCTCCGGGAGTGTCGTTTTCCTGCAGGGCTGCGATGATGTTCAGCTGCAGGGCTGTCATCTGTATGGAAGCGGCAGCTACGGCCTGGAAGCGGAGAGCTGCTACAATATCAATCTGAAGGATACAGAAATCTATGAGTGTACCTACGGCATCATCAGCCTGTGGGGAACCTATATGCTGGAAGCGGAGAATTGCGACATGCATGACAGTACGGGTTTCCAGATGCTTGATTTCAATGGCAGCTATTCTATCCGTTTCACGAATTGCAGCTTTCGGAAGAATGGCAGCAAGGAATATAACTTCATGACAATGCCGGAAAGCGCATCGGAGTTTACGGACTGCCGGTTTGAGGACAATATCTATAAAACCTTCTCTGACGGGATGCCCGAGATCGAGCGATGCAGCTTCCACGATAACCTCTGAGCGGCATGGAAATGATGATGCGGGAAGGCGGGAAGTATGTCTGTTATAGAAGAGAAATGCCCGAACTGTACGGCGCCGCTTCGCTACGATCCGGCAAGCGGAAAAAAGATTTGTGACTTCTGCGGCACGGTTCTGGAGATCTCCGAAAAGCCGGAAGTGCCGAAGAAGATCAGGAAGCCGGAGGCGCAGGAGGCGGAGATCGAAGGCTTTGATTTTGCCGGTCTGGGTGAACGGGCGGCCGCGCTGGATGCAGCGCAGCTTCCGGTTTACAACTGCGTCTCCTGCGGCGCGGAGGTTTTGGCTGCGGCGGAGCAGTTCTCGCTGCGCTGTCCCTACTGCGGCAATAATATCATTCTCACGGATAAGGTCAGCGGGGCTCTGCGCCCGAATGGGCTGATCCCCTTCCGGATTACTCCGGAGCAGCTCCCTGCGGCGATGGCAGGCTTCTACAAGAACCGGATATTGCTGCCGAAGGACTTCTTCTCCGAGAGCCGGATGGGAAAGGTCACAGGGGTTTACGTTCCGTTCTGGGTCTTCGATGGAGGGCTGTCCGGCAGGAAGCAGTTCTATGCCACGAAGACCAGATCCTATTGGAGAGGAAAATGCGAGGTTACGGAATACCATAACTATGAGCTGCTGCGAGATGTCGCGATCGGATTCAGGGGACTGCCGGTGGATGCCAGCAGCAGGCTGGATGACGCGATGATGGATTCTCTGGAGCCCTTTGATCTCTCTGCGCAGACGGAATTCCGAACAGATTATCTGCAAGGCTTCACAGCGGATCGTTTCGACGTGGCAAAGGAGGACATCAGTGAGAGAGCGTTGCGGAGGATGCAGAGCAGTATGAAGGAATGCATCGATCGGCAGGCAGGCGCAGGCTATCTGCGTGCCGTGGAGACAGGCGGCAGGCTGCAGGCGCATATCAATGCGCAATATCTGCTGTTCCCGGTCTATACCTTTCAGATCCATTTCAAGGGGGAGACGTATGATTTCACGGTCAACGGGCAGACCGGAAAGGTTGTGGGGAAGCTGCCGATGGATGCGGGGATTCAGCTCCGCTACTTCTGTACCAGAGCGCTGGCAATCGGAGCGATATCGATGCTATGGAAGATCGTGCAGTATTTTCTGGGGAGGTGAGAGGAATGAAGACCTGTCATAAGGCAATGCCGCTTCTTCTGCTCTGCTTCCTCCTCGTGGGGATATCGGCATTTGCTGCGGGAAGAACCGGAGATGTCGGGACACGAATCGGCAGTTCGGAGCTGTCGGTTCCGGAGCGGCTTCCGGATTGGTGGCCGGAGAATCTCGAGGACTTCGTCTTTTTTTCCGATGCGGAAGCTCCGAGAGTCGTGGACAATGCGGATATTCTCACAGAAGCGGAGGAGAAGCGGATTTCTGTATCTATCGCGGCTGCGAGGGAAAGCAGCGGAAAGGACTTCGTGATCTATACGGATGTCACAGACTACGGGATGGGGAAGAATGTCTGCGCGGCGGACTTCTATGATTTCTCGGGCTATGGAAGCGGTGTCGAGCGGGAGGGCATCTGCCTCTTTCTTGATATGGATCCGACGGATCGCGGAGGCTGGGTCTGCTGCACCGGCTCTGATATGATGTCGCTCTATACCGAGTCCGTCGCAGATACGATGGATGACGTGCTGTATGCGTATCTGCGGGAGGGAGAATACGAGGAGGCGATTCTCCGCTGGATCGAGAGCGGAGAGACGCTCTGCCGGAAGGGGGTTCCCTTTGCACCGGACTGGTATCCGGATCGCGGGATGGAGGCAGAGAACAGCGCGGTGCTCGAAGCGCCATATGTGATCGATGAGAGCGGAGTGCTCACAAGGACGGAGAGAAGGGAGCTGGAAGAGCAGGCGCGGGCGCTTTCCGAAGAGCTGGGCTATACGATAGCGCTGCTTTATACAGATGCCTCTTCCTATGGAATCCCGGAAGCGGAATATCTGGAGAGCTTTTACCATTACCACAGCTTCGGAGAAGGGGAGGATCGCAGCTGTCTTCTGGCCGGGCTCTTCCCGGACAAGGAGACGGCGCTGCTCTGTACCGGGATAGCGGAGCCTGAGAGGATGACAGAGGTAAACCGGGTGCGTATTGAGGAGAAGTGTGCTTCCCTGCTTCGGAAGGGACGCTGCTACGAAGGCGGCGAGGGGATCCTTCGGGATCTGGAGCATATGGAGCGGACGGGCAGAGTGACGCGGAGCGTCTCCTCCTGGCTCTGGTCGCTGCTGTCCTCTATGCTATTCGGCATTGTGACCGGCGGGATTCTTTTCGCCAGAGCATGGTGGAAAACGGACAAGGGAACGCCGAAGAGCGCCGAGAATGCAGCGGGCTATATTCTGCCGGGAAGTGTTTCGGTTCGGGCGGTCTCCGACCGCTTCCTGAATGTGACGAAAAAGACCCGCCGCATCGTCGAGGAAAGAAGCAGCCCCTCCTCCGGGCAATCGAGTTATTCCCGCTCCTACAGCGGACATTCCGGCAGCTCTCATTCCGGCTCCGGCAGAAGCTTCTGATCGCAGGAGAGGAGGGGATTCCGGCAGAAGCTTTTTTGGTGTTGCATCATAAAATTTGATACTTCTCTTTCACGGATTTACTGTATAAGTTCCCTGTCAGGTATGAGCACGAGGCGATGTGCAAACATTGTGAAAGTGCGGATAGCTGGCAGCGATGCGGGAGCTTCGAAGAAGCGGAGCAGCGGCTTCCCCGCAGATGCGGGGGTGAGCCCAAACGCGCAATCGGTCGAGAGACCGAGTTTATGGCTTCCTCGCGGATGCAGGGGTGAGCCCGGTGTCAAGTACAGAATTTCCGATATTCCTCTTTTTTAGAAGGGTTAACTGCTATCTTTTTCTTTGGAGAGATTAAGTTCTGCCTTTTGAATTTCGAGGTGAAATTTCAAACAGCAATTAAGATTTATGCAGCAGTTCAGCCGCCCCCCTGTTACAGGGTGACTGAACGCTTACTTTATGGCTCGTGCATGATATGGGAAATGCTGCGCAGTATCTTGCTTTCGGGAAAGCGCTGTGCTATACTCTCTCAGAACTACGAACGGACACATTTGAAGGAGGAATCGGTGAGAGACAGACTTCTAAAGAATGCGGCGGTTTTTACGAGAGAGGGCTTCCGAAAGCGGGATGTGCTTCTCCGGGATCGAAAAGTTCTGTTAAGTTTTTCAAAAATCGAAGAGACGAACGCCGCCGTTCAGGATATGGACGGATTGTTTATTATTCCGGGCTTCGCAGATGTGCATGTGCATCTGCGCGAGCCCGGTTTTTCGTATAAGGAAACGATACGGAGCGGGACGGCGGCGGCTGCGCACGGCGGCTATACCGCGGTTTGTGCGATGCCGAACCTGCGTCCGGCTCCCTCCACATTGGAGACGCTTCAGCCGGAGCTGGAGGTGATCGAGCAGGATGCACTGATACATGTCTATCCCTATGGGGCGATCACCAGAAACCAGAGCGGGAGAGGTGAGCTTGGCGAGCTGGAAGCGATCGCTCCTTATGTTGTCGCTTACACAGACGACGGCAAGGGCGTACAGGACAGAGAAACGATGCAGGAGGCGATGCGACGTGCGGCGAAGCTCGACCGGGCGATCGTCGCCCACTGTGAGGATGAGGCAGAGCTCAAGGAGGGGGGGTGCATCCACGAAGGCGTGTATGCGCGGCTGCACCATCACATCGGGATCAATTCCGCTTCAGAATGGAAGCAGGTGGAGCGGGACATAGCACTTGCGCGGGAGACGGGTGTGCACTACCATGTCTGTCACGTTTCTACGAAGGAATCGGTGGAGCTGATTCGGCGGGCAAAGGCAGAGGGGGTGCGGGTGAGCGCGGAGACAGGACCGCACTACCTGATGTTCACGGATATGGAGCTCGAAGAGGACGGGAGCTGGCGTATGAATCCGCCGATCCGTGAGGCTGCGGACAGGGCCGCGCTGCTCGAGGGCATCAAGGACGGGACGATCGACTGCATTATAACGGATCATGCGCCGCATTCCGAGGAGGAGAAGTCGGGAGGGCTGGATCATTCCGCCTTCGGTATCGTCGGACTGGAATGTGCATTTCCGGCGCTTTATCACAACCTGGTGCGGCGGGATCCGGCACGCGCCCGCTGCCGGGTGGATCGGGCGCCTGAGGGGACAGGGGCGATTACGCTGGAAAGGCTGGTGGAGCTGATGGCCGTGAAGCCGCGGGAGCTTTTTCACCTTCCGGGGCCGCGATATATTGAGGAAGGCGCAGATGCTGACCTTGCTGTCATTGATCTGCGCCCCATATACAGAGTGGACAGCCGGGGCTTTTATTCCAAGGGGCGGAGCACGCTATTTGACGGGATGGAGGTGCAGGGAGAGGTTGTGCAGACCTATGTCGGCGGCAGGCTGGTCTATGACAGGGAGAGAGGAATTTCGGACAGGAGAGCAGATGAAGGAAGTGGAGTATAAGATTATTTCGAACCGGGAGATCGCACGGGATGTGTTCCGGATGGAGCTGGACGGCGATACCGAAGCGATCCGGACGCCGGGACAGTTCGTGGAGCTTCGGCTCCCGGGGCACTATCTGCGGCGGCCGATTTCTGTTTGCGACTGGAGCAAAGATCGACTGTTACTGATCTACAAGGTGGTCGGACAGGGCACGGAGGACATGAGCTATCTGGAAAGGGGAAGCTACCTTTCGGCGCTGACGGGACTTGGAAACGGCTATGACAGCAGCGCAGTGCCGGACAGGCCGGTTCTCGCGGGCGGAGGGGTCGGCGTGCCGCCGCTCTATGCGCTCTGCAAGCGGCTGGTGCAGGAAAATAAGCATCCCTATGTTGCGCTGGGCTTCAATTCCAGGGAGGATGTCTTCTATGAGGGGGAGTTCCGTGCGCTGGGCGTGCCGGTCAACGTGACGACTGTGGACGGAAGCTACGGGCACAGGGGCTTCGTCACAGATATTCTGGGGAGCCATGACTATGCGCTCTGCTGCGGACCGCTGCCGATGCTGCGCGCGGTGTCTGCGCGCGTGAAGGGTGGGCAGTTCAGCTTCGAGGCAAGGATGGGCTGCGGCTTCGGCGCCTGCATGGGCTGCAGCATGGAGACCCGGAACGGGGCGAAGCGGGTCTGCAAGGAGGGACCGGTTTTTGATAGGGAGGAGATCCTATGGTAGATATCAGCACAGAGCTTTCCGGCATTCATCTGGACAATCCGGTGATCCCCGCGTCGGGAACCTTCGGCTTCGGCAGGGAATTCCTGGAGCTGTATGATCTGAATATTCTGGGTTCGATCTCGATCAAGGGAACAACGGTGGAGCCGCGTTATGGGAATCCGCTGCCGCGTATTGCGGAATGCAGCGAGGGAATGCTGAACGCAGTCGGACTGCAGAACCCGGGCGCAGCACAGGTATGCCGGGAGGAGCTGCCGGAGCTTGCGAGGCATTATCGAAAGCCGGTGCTCGCAAATATCTCCGGCTTCTCCGTAGAGGAATATTGCATGCTGGCGGAGCGGATGGAGGAAGCAGACAATGTAGGCTGGCTGGAGCTGAATGTTTCCTGCCCGAATGTGCATGGCGGCGGACTTGCCTTCGGGACAGACCCGAAGAATGTCGCAGAGGTAACAAGAGAGGTGAAGAAGCGGAGCACGAAGCCGGTTTATGTGAAGCTCAGTCCGAATGTGACGGATATCGCGGAGATCGCGAGGGCGGCGGAGGACGCGGGGGCGGACGGCATCAGCCTGATCAATACGCTGCTCGGAATGCGGATCGACATTCGGAGCAGACGACCCGTGCTCGAACGGGGGATGGGCGGCTTTTCCGGTCCTGCGGTTTTCCCGGTTGCCGTCCGTATGGTATATCAGGCGGCGCAGGCGGTGAAGCTTCCGATCATCGGGATAGGCGGCGTTTCGAGCGCCTCCGATGTGCTGGAAATGATGATGGCAGGGGCGAGCGCGGTGCAGGTCGGCGCGGCAAACCTCGTAAATCCCTATGTCTGTCGGGACATCATAGAGGAGCTGCCGGAGAAATGCGAGGAACTCGGAATCGCGCGCATCCGCGACATTATCGGCATCGTATAGGAGAGACGGCGGGGAAGGCTCCGCCGGAAAGAAACAGGAGAGTATATGGGAAAGGATGTAATCATAGCGCTGGATTTTCCGGGAGTGAAGGAATGCTTCGCGTTTCTGGATGCGTTCAGGGGAGAGGAGCGGAAGCCGTTCGTGAAAATCGGCATGGAGCTTTTCTATGCAGAGGGACCGGAGGTCGTCCGGGAGATCAAACGGAGGGGGCATCCGATCTTTCTCGACCTGAAGCTGCATGACATTCCAAACACGGTGAGGGGCGGGATGCGTTCGCTCCGGGATCTCGGTGTGGATATGACCAATGTGCACGCGGCGGGGACGGTGGAAATGATGCGGGCGGCGCTGGAGGGGCTGACCCGGGAGGACGGCACACGGCCGCTGCTGATTGCGGTGACACAGCTCACCTCGACGGATCAGGCAAGAATGGAGCGGGAGCTCTGGATCGAGAGGCCGATGGAGGAGGTCGTCCTGCATTATGCGAGAAACGCGAAGGAGGCAGGACTCGACGGCGTAGTCTGCTCCCCGCTCGAGGCGGGCAGGATCCATGCGGAACTGGGAGAGAGCTTCTGTACAGTGACGCCGGGCATCCGCTTTGCAGGCGGAGAGACCGGTGATCAGGCGAGAGTGACGACACCGGAGAGGGCGCGGGAGATCGGTTCGGACTATATCGTGGTCGGGCGTCCGATCACGAGGGCAGAGGATCCGGTTGCGGCGTACCGCAGGGCACTGGCGGAATTCGTCGGTTGAGACGGAATTGGAAAAGAGAAGAAGGAGAAAAGGGGAAATCATGGTGACAAAAGAAGAGATTGCGAAGGGACTGCTTTCCATCAGAGCGGTATTTCTGCGGCCGGAGGAGCCGTTTACCTGGGCGTCCGGCATCAAGTCTCCGATCTACTGCGACAATCGGCTGACACTCAGCTATCCGGAGGTTCGCACATTGATTGAGAGAGGCATCGCGGAGAAGGTACGGGAGCACTATCCGGAGGCAGAGGCACTCTTCGGCACCTCCACCGCGGGCATCGCGCATGCGGCGATTGCGGCAGATATTCTCGGCAAGCCGATGGGCTATGTCCGCGGCGCTGCGAAGGATCACGGCAGGAAGAACCAGATCGAGGGGAGACTGCTTCCCGGTCAGAAGGTCGTGGTGATAGAGGATCTGATTTCGACTGGCGGCTCTGTGCTGGATTGTGTGGAGCCGCTTCGTGAGGCGGGCGCGGAGGTGCTCGGCATTGTCAGTATTTTCACCTATGGGATGCGGAAGGGGATAGAGCGGCTCGCAGCGGCAGGTGTAGAGAATCACAGCCTCTGCGATCTCGACAGCCTCGTAAAGGTGGCAGTATCAGAGGGCTATATACAGCCGTCGGATGAGGCGAAGCTGCTTCGCTTCCGGGATAATCCGTCGGATGAGGGCTGGATTCAGGACTGAGGCAGCGTGCGCAACAGCCCGGCTGCGTTCTCTGCTGGCAATTGTTACGGCATATGGAGTCGGAAAGGAAAAATCATGCAGAAAAACAGAAGTATTGTGAACATTCTGGATCTCAGTACGGATGAGATCCAGCATCTGATCGAGACGGCGAATGATATTGACAAAAATCCCGAGAAGTATCAGGAAAAGTGCAGGCACAGGAAGCTGGCAACGCTCTTTTTCGAGCCCTCGACCAGAACCCGCCTTTCCTTCGAGGCTGCGATGCTGGAGCTCGGCGGTGCTGTGCTCGGCTTCGCGGGAGCATCCAGCTCCTCTGCGGCGAAGGGCGAGTCTGTCGCAGATACGATCGCGACGGTTTCGAACTATGCGGATATCATTACGATGCGCCATCCGAAGGAGGGAGCACCGGTCGTGGCGAGCGAGCATACTGCGGTGCCTTTTATCAATGCGGGTGACGGCGGGCATTTCCATCCGACGCAGACGCTGGCGGATATCCTGACGATACAGCGAACCAAGGGGAGACTGGAGGGACTGACGATCGGACTCTGCGGCGACCTGAAATTCGGACGGACGGTGCACTCCCTGATCGATGCGATGCTGCGTTACCCGGGGAACCGCTATATCCTGATTTCTCCCGTGGAGCTTCGCATCCCGGAGTATGAGACGGAGAAGCTGGAGAAGGCAGGCGTGAATTATGTAGAGACCACCGACCTCGAGGCGGCGATTCCGTCACTGGACATCCTCTACATGACGAGAGTGCAGAAGGAGCGCTTCTTCAATGAGGAGGATTATGTAAGGCTGAAGGATATCTATATCCTGACACCGGAGAAGCTCCGGAACGCGAAGGAGGATATGGCAATTCTGCATCCGCTGCCGAGAGTGAATGAAATCTCTGTCAAGGTTGATGACGATCCGAGAGCGAAGTATTTCTATCAGACGCTCTGCGGCAAGCAGATGCGGATGGCGCTGATTCTGTATTTGCTGGGATTGGAATGAAGGGAGGAGAGGCATGAATATTGACGGCATTGAGAACGGTATCGTACTGGATCATATCAAGGCAGGCAGGAGTATGCTGGTGTACAGGTATTTGGGGCTGGACAGGCTTCACAGTCAGGTTGCGTTGATCCAGAACTGTTCCTCCGGCAAGATGGGCAGGAAGGATATCGTGAAAATTTCTGAGGATATCGACCTCGATCTTGACGTGCTCGGCTATATTGATCCGGGCATCACGGTCAATTATATCAAGGACGGGAAGCGGATCGAGAAGGCATCTCTGGAGCTTCCGGAGAAGCTTAGGGATGTGCTACACTGTAAGAACCCCCGCTGTATCACCTCGGTTGAGCAGGAGCTCCCGCATATCTTCCGGCTGGCGGATCGCGAGAAGCGGCAGTACCGCTGCGTCTACTGCGACACGATCGTGAAGAGCGAGGAGCTGAACTGAACAGGCAGGCGGCACCGCCTGCCTGCATAGAGGTATTGTGGGCAGCACTTCTTTACAGGACGGATATTCATTGCGAAATGCACAAAAATAAAATAAAAAATACAGCGCATTACACAAAAATATAAAATATCTAAAATAATGGATTGTCAAATTCATGGGAAAGTGCTATAAAAATAACTGTAACCGGTAACGTTACCGATAACGTTTCTGGAAAAGAAATCCTAGTATTTTAAAAAATGGAAAATGCTTTTACAGATGCGGGCAGGCACTGTAAAAGCCGGATATTCATTTCAGCTCCGTGAGGAGAGAGGGAGAATCTTATGAAGAAAATGAATCGTTTCCTGGCACTTGGGATGACGGCGGCGATGCTGGGCTCTGTACTGGCCGGCTGCGGCTCCGGAAATACCGCTCCTACGCAGGCGGCAGGGGGTGAGAGCAAGGCAGAGACCGCGAAGGCGGAGGAGAGCAAGGCAGAGGGCGGCAAGGGACAGGTTTACTACCTGAACTTCAAGCCGGAGCAGGCAGAGCAGTGGGTGAGTCTGGCAGGGAAGTACACAGAGGAGACCGGCGTTCCGGTGACGGTACAGACAGCCGCTTCCAATACCTATGAGCAGCAGCTCAAGTCCGAGATGGCGAAGAGCGAGGCGCCGACCCTGTTCCAGGTGAACGGCCCGGTGGGACTTGCGAACTGGAGAGATTACTGCTATGATCTCGGAGATTCTGCGGTATATAAGGATCTGATGAGCGACGACTATGCGCTGAAGGACAGTGACGGCACGGTACGGGGCATCGCTTATGTCATCGAGACCTACGGCATCATTTATAATAAGAAGCTTCTCAATGACTATATTGCACTGGACGGCGCGAAGATCAAGGATGCTTCTGAGATCAACAGCTTCGCGAAGCTGAAGGAGGTTGCGGACGATATCCAGGCGCGAAAGGCTGAGCTCGGTATCGAGGGGGCGTTCACCTCGGCAGGCTTCGACTCCTCCTCCGACTGGAGATTTAAGACGCACCTCGCGAATCTGCCGATTTATTATGAGTACAAGGCGGATGGCATCAGCGATACCGATGCGATCAAGGGAAGCTATCTCGATCAGTACAAGAACATCTTCGACCTTTATCTCACAGATTCCACGACGGAGCCGAGCCTCCTTTCCGGGAAGACGGGAGAGGATGCTGCGTCTGAGTTCGCACTGGGCGAGGCGGTCTTTTACCAGAACGGCACCTGGGCTTACGGCGATATCAAGGGCAACGAGGTAGCGGACGAGGATCTCGGGATGCTTCCGATCTATATCGGTGCCGAGGGCGAGGAGAAGCAGGGACTCTGCACCGGTTCGGAGAACTTCTGGTGCGTTAACGCCAAGGCCTCTCCGGAGGATATTCAGGCGACGCTCGACTTCATGCAGTGGGTGGTAGAGTCCGATGAGGGACGCGAGGCGCTTTCCACCGAGATGGGCTTCGTAACGCCGTTTGAGACCTTTGCGGATTATCTGCCGGAGAATCCGCTGGTAGTTGCAGCCGATGCTTATAATAAGGGAAAGACGCCGGTATCATGGAACTTCACGACGATGCCGTCGGAGACATGGAAGGACGAACTGGGCTCTGCACTTCTGCAGTATGCACAGGGCACGGGAGACTGGGCAGGCGTGAAGACCGCGTTCGTAGACAACTGGAAGACGGAGAAGGAGGCTTCCAAGTAATCCTTGTGTGAGATACATCACGCATACCTCTTGCCCTGTCAAATGTCCGGGCGCTCGTGAAAGCAAGCTTGTCTCGCGTTCGTCCGCCTGACAGGGGACTTATACAATAATATCGTTCTGCATCCTGGGCTTTCGGCTAAAAACTTCTCTGCCGAAGGCCCATTTCAAAAAAAGGAAACAAAAGGGACAAAATTTAGGGAGAAAAGCTATGGAGAAAGCGATCAAAAGATACTTTCCGATCTTCGTACTGCCGACGATAGCGGCATTTACGATCGGATTCATCGCCCCGTTCCTTGTGGGGATTTATCTTTCGTTCTGTAAGTTCACGACGATTACAGATGCGCGGTTTATCGGCTTCGGAAACTATGGCAGGATCTTTTCGGATGGCGGCTTCGTGCACTCTCTCTGGTATACAACTGCCTTCACCATCGTGACGGTGCTCCTGATCAATTTCCTTGCCTTCGTTGTGGCGCTGGCACTGACGAGGAAGATCAGGGGGACGAATCTCTTCCGAACCGTATTTTTCATGCCGAACCTGATCGGCGGCATCGTACTCGGCTATATCTGGAACCTGCTTCTGAACGGCATCCTCGCACATTGGGGAAAGACTCTGACCTATTCGGCGACCTACGGCTTCTGGGGGCTGGTAATCCTGCTCCTCTGGCAGCAGGTCGGCTACATGATGATCATCTACATTGCAGGGATTCAGAACATTCCGGGGGACCTGATCGAAGCAGCGAAGATTGACGGAGCGAATAAGTGGCAGCAGCTTCGTTTCGTGACGATCCCGATGCTGATGCCGTCCATCACCGTCTGCACCTTCCTGACGCTGACGAACGGCTTCAAGCTCTTCGATCAGAACCTCGCGCTGACGAACGGCGAGCCGGGGAATATGTCGGAAATGCTCGCTATGAATATCTTCACGACCTTCTATGGCAGACATGGCTGGGAGGGCGTCGGACAGGCTAAGGCGGTAGTCTTCTTCCTGATCGTAGGAGCGATTGCCATTACACAGAACTATCTCGCGCGGAGAAGGGAGGTACAGCAGTAATGAATAAGAAAGCGCTGAACAATTTTCTGACAGTATTCTTTTCCATCCTGTCGCTTGCCTACATTTACCCGATCGTACTCGTGCTGCTGAATTCCTTTAAGAAGAAGGCATATATCTCGAAGCGGCCGTTCCGGCTCCCCGAGGGGAAGACCTTCGTGGGAATGGAGAACTATATCAACGGCATCCGGAAGACCGGGCTGATCGAGGCGGCAGGGGTCTCTCTGTTCGTGACTGTGCTGTCGGTGCTGGTGATTATCGTCTGTACCTCGATGTGCGCATGGTATATCATGCGGGTACACAACCGGACGACGCAGGTGATCTATTACCTCTGCCTATTTTCCATGATCGTTCCCTTCCAGATGGTAATGTTCCCGCTGTCGAAGATCGCGAACATGCTGAAGCTCTCCAATCCGCTGGGACTCGTGGTGATATACCTCGGCTTCGGCGCGGGACTGGCGGTATTTATGTTCACCGGCTTCGTGAAGTCGATCCCGCTGGAGATCGAGGAAGCGGCGATGATCGACGGCTGTACGCCGATTCAGACCTTCTTCCATGTGGTGATGCCGATCATGCGTCCGACGGCGATTACGGTGGCGATTCTCCAGACGATGTGGATCTGGAATGATTATCTGCTTCCGTCTTTGACGCTGGATCTGAAGAAGTACAAAACCATTCCGATCGCCGTGCAGTATCTGAAGGGCGGATACGGCTCCGTCGATATGGGGGCGATGATGGCGGTTCTGGTGCTTTCCATCATTCCGATCGTGATCTTCTATGGCTTCTGCCAGAGATATATTATTGAGGGAATCGTGGCGGGAGCCGTAAAGGGATAAGCTGCGGAAGCATAAAGACAATACAGACAATACAGATCATACAGCAGGAGCGCAGAAAATGTCGGAGCAGAACAGAAAACAGAACGACAGCGGAGCGGCATGGGAGCGTGCGGCAGGAGTACTGATGCCGATTTTTTCCCTTCCGGGAAAGTACGGAATCGGGACGCTGGGCAGGGAGGCACGGAAATTTGCGGATTTTCTCGCCGGAGCGGGACAGAAATACTGGCAGATCTTGCCGGTAGGTCCCACCGGCTATGGGGACTCGCCGTATCAGAGCTTCTCCACCTTTGCGGGAAATCCGTATTTTATCGATCTGGAAACCTTGACAGAGGAGGGGCTGCTGCGTGCGGAGGAGTGCGATTCCTGCAACTTTGGGGCAGAGGCACAGCGGATTTCCTACGGTGCGCTCTATACGGAGCGTTTCTCACTGCTGATGCGTGCCTATCGTCGTTTTCAGGCGGCATATGACGGGGTGCGCGGCGGGACGGAGTCGCTTTTGGCAGCGGGAGAGGAAAAGAATGGGACGTTTCTGCTGACGGCGGCAGAACGGAGGCAATATGAGGACTTCCTCCGGGACAACGGCTTCTGGCTTCCCGCCTATGCGGAATACCGCAGCAGGGCAATGGCACTTCCGACAGAGTTTTTCCTCTTCGAGCAGTATGAATTTCGGAAGCAGTGGAGTGCCCTGAAGGCGTATGTCAATGCGCTGGGCATCGAGATCATCGGAGATATCCCGATCTATGTCTCGCTGGATTCCTCTGATGTGCGGACAGATCCGAGACTCTTCCAGCTGGATGAAAACGGGGAACCGAAGCAGGTGGCGGGCTGTCCGCCGGATGCCTTCTCCCGGACAGGACAGCTCTGGGGCAATCCGCTCTATGACTGGGGCTACCACAGGAAAACCGGCTACGAATGGTGGATCCGTCGGATGCGGCACTGCTTCTCGCTGTACGACATTGTCCGTGTGGATCACTTCCGCGGCTTCGACGAATATTACGCGGTTCCGTATCCCAGCACCGATGCAACGGGCGGACACTGGGAGAAGGGGCCGGGCATCGAGCTTTTTCGGCATTTGAAGAGAGCGCTCGGGGAGGGACGGCGTATCATCGCAGAGGATCTTGGCTATGTGACTGATTCCGTGCGGAAGCTGGTGGAGGAAAGCGGCTATCCGGGGATGAAGATACTGGAGTTTGCGTTCGATTCCCGGGAGGAGGCGGACTATCGCCCTGTGACATGGCGGGAAAATACGGTTGCCTATACCGGCACACACGATAACCAGACGCTCCGGGCATGGCTTTTGGAGATCTCGGAGGAGGATCGGCGGATGGCAGCGGCTGCGCTGCAATGCAGCGCAGTGGAAATGCTGCATTCCGACTATGTGACGGCGTTCCTTCGCATGACGCTGAAGGCACGCTCCAATACCGTAATCATTCCGCTTCAGGACTACATGGGGCTCGGAGGAGAGGCGAGGATCAATACACCGTCTACATTGGGCGGGAACTGGACCTACCGCTTCCGGAGCGAAGACTTTACTGCTGCATTACAGGACAGAATCGCAGAGCTTACGAAGGAGAGCGGCAGATGGAGAGAGAAAAGCTGACGATAAAGGAGATTGCGAAGCTCGCGGGCCTGAGCGTATCGACGGTTTCGCGTGCCATCAACAATCATTACGACATCAAACCCGAAACGAAGCGCAGAGTCGAGGAAATCATTGAGCGGTACGGTTATGTGCCGAATAACTCGGCGCGGAATCTGAAGATCAGCGATTCCAGAAATATCGCCGTGCTCGTTAAGGGCATCACAAACCCCTTTTTCACAGGGATGATACGAGTGCTGGAGGAAGAGTGCTCGAAGAAGGAGTATTCACTGGTGCTGCAGCATGTCGAGGAGAAGCAGGATGAGATCGAGGTCGCGGCGCTTCTTGAACGGGAGAAACGGCTGAATGGTCTGCTTTTCCTCGGCGGTTCTCCGCTCCGATCCGCGGAGAGGCTGCGGCGGATTCAGGTGCCGTTCGTCTTTTGCTCCGTGGCGATGGATCCCGGGCAGGACCTCGCCGACTACGACTATGTGACGATCGACGACCGGAGGGAGTCGCGGAAGATCACGGATTATCTTTTGGAGAGCGGCAGGAAGCGCATCGCGATCCTCAGCGCAAGCGAGGAGGATGAAAGCATCGGCGCGCTCCGTCTGCGCGGCTATCTCGAGTCGCTGATTGCCCATGGTATTTCTGCCGATCCGGCACTGATCGTTCGTCCGGCATGCGCGGAGCTGACCTATACCCATAAGAATGGCTATCTTGCTGTGCGGCATCTGCTCGAGCAGGGCGTCGACTTCGACGCAGTCTATGCGATCTCGGACCAGATGGCGATCGGCGCAATGCGGGCACTGCAGGATTCCGGGATCCGGATTCCGGAGCAGGTGGCGGTGGCGGGCTTTGACGGGCTGGACACCGGTCGCTTCCTGATTCCGTCTCTGACGACGCTGGCACAGCCGGTGGAGCGGATGGCGATGGAGTCCATCACACTGCTTTTTGCGAAGCTCAGCGGCGAAGCGGAGGTGCAGGAGCGCTGTCACCAGATCTTCGCAGGAGAGCTGAAGAAGCGGGAAAGCGCCTGAGAACGGGGCTTCCATAGTTTGCGGGATAGGCTGCGATAAAATGTATACAATATTACGGCCGAAATGATCCGCGACCATGCCGCTTGGAAATTCCGGCAGTATCGCGGCAGTACAAAATACCGTGAAAGCCCTTCATTTGTCAATGCGGGAGGCAATCGTCCGCAGGATATGCAAGCAACGCGATATCCCATGGCTTCGCATCTGCCTGAGGCTCTATGTGCTCTTGTTGGAAGCTTCGCAGGAGATCTCGAAGCTCTGCCGCCTCGGCATCGCTGAGATAAAAAATAGCGTTCATAAAATCTCCCGATACAGCAGGCTTTTCTGCTTTTTCAGCAAGCTCGGAAAGATAATCCCGAAAGCCCTTCCGGCTTTCAGAGAGGGAGTAATCGGCAAGGAGCATTTTTTCTTCGTACAGATCGTCTTTGCAGTCTCCTTTAAGATTCATGATGCAGGGGGCTTTTCTATAGAAGCTTGCCCGTATGCCTCGTATCATTGCCCTGTGATCCAGCTCGACGATGCCCAGCTTTTTCAGCTTCCAGATGTGGTAGGTGACGGAGGACGCAGAGATATGCAGGAGATCGGAGATCTGCTTTGGCGTCAGAGGAAAATGCCTTGCATTTTGTGCTATTCCGCGCGATAATATCAGATATGCATACAAGGGAAGAGAGGGAGGAAGAAAAAGTGGAGAATATCGCGAAATACATTGATCATACGATTCTGAAGGCAGCTGCAACGGAGGCGGAGGTGCGGAAATACTGTGCAGAGGCGAAGGAGCACGGCTTTCACTCTGTCTGTGTGAATTCCTGCTATGCGCCGCTGGTATCGAGAGAGCTCTCAGGAAGCGGCGTCACCACCTGCTGTGTGGTCGGCTTTCCGCTGGGGGCAATGCTGACCAGCGCCAAGGCGTTCGAGGCGAAGGCAGCCGTCGAAGCGGGAGCAGGAGAGATCGATATGGTCATTCACGTCGGCGCGCTGAAGGATAGGAAGGACGACCTTGTGCGGGAGGATATCCGCGCGGTCGTAGAGGCGGCGAAGCCGGCGCTCGTGAAGGTCATCATTGAGACCTGCCTGCTCACGGAGGAGGAGAAGGTCAGAGCCTGTCGGCTCTCCGAGGAGGCAGGCGCCGCCTTCGTGAAGACCTCGACCGGCTTTTCTACCGCCGGCGCGAAGACGGAGGATGTTCGTCTGATGAAGAAGACTGTCGGCGACCGCTTAAAGGTTAAGGCATCCGGCGGGATCCATACGCCGGCGTTTGCCCGCGAGCTGATCGAGGCAGGGGCAGACCGTCTGGGAGTGAGTGCAGGGATGCAGGTGCTCGGCTGACTGATTTCCCGAGAGCAATCGTTTCTGTTTCGGCGAATTGCGAATGGCTTAGCTGAACTGTTACAATAAAACTGTATATAAAATCTATAGCAGGGGATTCCGCGCGGCATATATGCACCGGAATCCCCTGCTTGCTGTATAAGCTCCTGTACAGCGACGGAAGGTCATTCCGCAAGCAGCGGACGAAGTTTCGCAGCAAGTGCCTCGCATTCCTCCTCGGAGAGCCTTCGGAGCTTCGGATCCATCGCGAAGGTGCCTCCCCATTCGAAGCCGTCCCGGTATTTCGGGACGAGGTGCATGTGGAGATGGTGTCCGGTGTCCCCGTACATTCCGTAATTCAGCTTGTCCGGCCGGAAGACCCTGTGGATCGCGTTTGCGGTCTTCACGATGTCGGCGAGAAAGGCGGCTTGATCTGCCTCGGAGAGCTCCGGCATCTCGGAAACATGATGCTTCGAAGCGACGATGCAGCGCCCCGGGTGGGACTGCTCCTTGAAAAGATAAACGGTGGATGCCGGAAGCTCGCAGATCTCGTAGCCGAACCTCGCGACGAGCTCCCCCTTCATGCAGTAAGCGCAATCTGTATTCTGACTCATATCGTATCCTCCTGTGCTGAGACGGTACAGCTCCTTGTTTTTCCAAGTATAGCATCTGCGAGAAACTGCTGCAAGAAAAACTGTAAGCGGTTACAGAACGGGGCGGGCGGGACTGGAAATTTGAGGGAAACTGTATTATGATGTAACAATTCAGATGAACAGATTTTATGAGCAATTCGATGTCGCAGGTCTGCCTTAGGTCTGCCTGTCGAGGCGAGACCCTATGATACCTTGTGACGGAAGAAACAGAGAGGGAATGAGAGAAGGAATGCCGGATTTCGTGCAGGAGGGGAAAATGCTGAATTTTGCCAGCGATTATACAGAGGGCTGCCATCCGGAGCTGCTCCGGAGGCTTTGCGAGAGCAATATGGAGCAGCTTGGCGGCTACGGAACAGATCACTACACGGCTTCCGCGGCGGAAAAGATTCGGCAGGAGGTCGGGAGGCCGGAGGCGGCGGTCTATTTCCTGAGCGGAGGCACGCAGACGAATCAGGTCGTCATTGACAGCATGACGGAGAGCTATGAGGGCGTGATTTCCGCGGCGACAGGGCATATCGCCGTACATGAGGCGGGGGCGATCGAGTACAGCGGGCACAAGGTTCTGACGCTGCCGGGGCGGGAGGGAAAGCTCTCGGCGGCAGAGGTACGGCGGTTTATCGACGCCTTCTATGCGGACGGGAACTACGAGCATATGGTCTTTCCCGGGATGGTCTATATCAGCCAGCCGACAGAGTACGGGACACTTTATTCCCGGCAGGAGCTCACAGCGCTCTCGGAGGTCTGCCGGGAGAAGCATGTCCCGCTCTTTCTGGACGGCGCGCGCCTCGGCTATGCACTGGAGAGCCGGGAGACGGATGTGGCGCTGCGGGACATCGCGGCGCTCTGTGATGTGTTCTACATCGGCGGCACCAAGGTCGGCGCGCTCTCGGGAGAGGCGGTGGTATTTCCGAAGGGGAACATGCCGCGGCATTTCCTGACTTTGGTGAAGCAGCATGGCGCACTGCTTGCCAAGGGGCGGCTTCATGGCGTGCAGTTCGACGCACTCTTTACCGATGGGCTCTATTTCAGGATCGCGCGGAACGCGATCGAGCGGGCGGAGGAGCTGAAAGCCGTGCTTCGGGAGTTGGGCTTCCGCTTCTATCTCGATTCCCCGACGAATCAGCAGTTTGTGATTTTTCCGAATGAGAAACTGGGACGGCTCGGGGAGCAGGTTCTCTACGGGTACATGGAGGCATATGACGCGGAGCACACCGTAATCCGCTTCTGTACGAGCTGGGCGACGACAGAGGAGCAGATCGCAGCGCTTCGCAGGGTTCTGGAGTCGCTGTGAGCAGTCAGGTGAATTTTTTCTGACGATTTTTTACGGTTCCGCGAAGTCTATTGAATCTGCGCTCCTTTCCTGTTACAGTGTATAAGCTCCCTGTCTTATGGTACGGGAGAGGCGAGAGCACGCACAGGATCGAGATCCGGAACGATGCCGGCATTTCCGGTATGATGCTCCGTGAGATTGACAGGGAAGGAGTATTTCAATATGGTGAAAAATAGGGAGAAGATGCTGACGGCAGCGCTGCTTTTGAGCTTTGCGATGGGGACGACGATACCCGCCTACGCGCTGATCGGGCCGGGCGAGGGGATGGGCTCACAGGGCGGGATGGCACAGTCGCAGACGGATCAGAATCCATGGTCAGGATATCGCAATGCAGACGGCTCTGCATTTTCCTATCTGGAGAGAGGAATTTCCATCTCGAAGTTCCAGAACCAGAAGGGTGCGATTGACTGGAGCAAGGTGAAGCGGGACGGGATCGATTTCGCGATTGTCCGTATCGCCTACGGTCTGACGGAGGATCCGTATTTTGACCAGAATGTGAGCGGCGCACAGAATGCGGGACTTAAGGCCGGCGCATACCTCTGTGCGACGGCGAAGAATCTGGACGAGACAATCGCGGAGGCGAACCTCGCGGTTTCGAAGATCCGGAAGTACCGGCTCGGCTACCCGGTTGCTTATGACATGGAGGTCAACGGTATGCTCTCCGAGGGAGCGACGCCGGAGCAGCTCACGGAGATGGCGAATAAATTCTGTGAGATTGTCGCCGCGGCAGGCTATACGCCGGTTGTGTACGCCAATACCAACTGGCTGAAGAATCATCTCCGGGTATCCAATATCCCCTATGATATCTGGTTTGCCGCCTATCCGGAGGACAAGGTATATCGTCCGGTCAGCGGCACGAATACGACAATCTGGCAGACCGGAGACAACGGCGTCGTGAAGGGGATCGTCGGAAACGTGACCACGGAGTTTTCCAACAAGGCCTACGGCGGCGGGAATCCAGAGCGGAAATATGCGGCAAGCAGCGTCAGCGGAAACAGCGGGGTGATCTACGGCGGCGGACTCTCCTTCTCGGACGCGGGGCCCGCCGCAGCCCGGAAGTCCGGCTGGGAGCAGGAGAAGGACGGCAGCTGGTTCTACTATGAGGATGGCGCGAGGGCGAAGGGCTGGAAGCAGATCAAGGATCTCTGGTACTATTTCCGGGATGACGGCAGCATGGTGAACGGCTGGGTGGAGGTGAACGGCAGCTGGTATTATATGGACGTGGATAACGGCTATATGAAAACCGGCTGGAGGCTGATCAATGATCTTTGGTATTATATGGATGAGAACGGCGTGATGCTCTCGAACACGACGCGCAGCATTAACGGGATCGAGTACAGCTTCAATGAGACGGGAGCCTGCACGAACCCATAAATGAGCATGGCAAGGAGGGAAGGCGATGAAGCGAAGGACATGGCTTTTCGTGGTACTGTGTTTCCTGCTCCTCGGAGCGGCTCCCGCATTTGCGGCGGGGACGATCGACACGGTGCGGATCGACATCGGGCCGAACGATGCGGAGGAGATGCGCCCGGGACAGGTCTACTCGGGGGCGGAGCCGCAGACCTATGACCAGATTTATTATGTGTACGACTACAGCGTGAGCGGCTCTCGCTCCAAGCCGAAAAGCTCGTATTCCTATAAGATGGATGTCCGTCCGAGCGCAGGCTGCAGCTTCTCCGGGAGCTGCGCAGTGGAGGTGCGGGGCGCGTATGAGGTGACGATCGACTCGCGAAGCGCGGATCGCATCCGGCTGACGGCAAAGACCTACCCGTACTATGTACTGAAAAACCCGACGGATATTAAGCGGGATGGGGACAACTACAGATGGGCGAAGGTGGAATATGCCTCGGAATACGATGTGCTGATTCTCTATGAGGACGCAGACGGAGACGAGCATGAGAGCAAGCGTTCGACCTCCAGCCGAAAGATCAATGTTTCTTCCTATGAGAACAACAACAGAAGCCTGAAAAATGTGCTGATCCGCGCGAAGCGGGGCTCTGACCGTGCCTCGGGGTATATTGCCAACGGACTCTATGTGGATGAGAGCGGCACTGTGGATACAGAGCATTCTGATGAGGTTTTTTCCTTCCGTATCGTGACAGCGCGATCCAATGCGATCGCGACCGCACAGAGCGGCGGCACGGTATCGAGCGGTCTCCCGACCAGGGGAAGCGCGGGAGGGCCGGGAGTGACCGGCAATAACCCGGTCTCGAACAGCACGAACTGGAAGACGGAGAACGGGAAGTGGTACTATGAGCAGAACGGCAGGCGGCTGCGCGGCTGGATCAACCCGATCGGCTCCGAGTGGTATCTCATGGGAGAGGATGGTGCGATGCGCTCCGGCTGGCAGCTGGCAGACGGCTACTGGTACCTTCTGAATCCGCAGCATGACGGGACATTTGGAAAAATGCTGACCGGCTGGTGGCAGGTAAACGGAAAGTGGTATTATCTGAATCCCTATACGAAGAATGGGATGCCGTATGGGGCGATGTTTGCGAACGGCATGACGCCGGACGGCTATCTCGTCGGTACGGACGGTGCGTGGCTTGGATGAGAGAGAAAGGCGGTAATATAGGAATGATATGTAAAACCGGGCTTCTGGCGATACTGCTCCCCGTGCTTCTGGCAGGAAGCCTCACATTTCCTGCGGCGGCAGAGCCGGGAACAGAGACGAGCTATGTGGAGAGCGGACAGACACTGGAGCAGGCGAGCAGGCAGGGGCTCAGAGAAGCGGCGAGTACGCCTCGGGCGGAGAATCCTGCGGGGGTATCCGCGCCTTTTATGAGGAGCTATGATCCTGCCGCTGGCTATACCGTAATCGGGAGAGCCGGCGCAGTGCAGACGCATACGGAATCGATCGGGCTATCGGACGGCGCTTCGATCACGATGCTGAAGGGAACGGAGACGGGACAGCAGCTCTGCCTCGTGCTTTCGGATGGGAAAGGGCATCTCGTCATCGTGGACGGTGGGCAGAAGACGAACGCAGGGTATCTCGCGCGTTATATCAAGGCGCACGGCGGTAAGGTGGATGCCTGGCTCCTGACACACCCGCACAGCGATCATGTCGGCGCACTGGCGGTCATGCTGGAGCAGCAGAAATCCGGCGGGCTTTCAGACTACGCGGGCATTTCCATGGGGGAGATCTATCACAGCTTCGCGCCGATGGACTTTTACCAAAGGGAGGAGGAAGCGTACCGTCTGCCGATGATCGAGGAGATCTACCGGGATATCGCGGACTATGACCAGACGAAGGTGCACTATAATGCGCCGGCGGGAACGCTTCTCGATATCGGAGGCATCCATATCGAGATCATGAATCAGGCATACCAGTTCTCTGTGGATTCCGGAAACAATAGCTCCATTGTGTATAAGATCACGATTGGCGGTAAGACGCTGCTCGTGACCGGGGATCTCCCGTATGAGGCGGCAGAGCAGCTCCTCCGGGATCGCGGGGCGGAGGCGCTTCGGGCGGATATCGTCCAGATGGCGCATCATGGGCAGCATGGCGGCAGCCCGGCATTTTATCAGGCGGTCAGCCCGGAGTATGTGCTCTGGCCGACACACCAGGCACTCTGGGCACAGGTAAACGACGGCTTCTCGGAGGAGCAGGAGACCTATACGATCGCGCTCACGAAGCATTGGATCGACGGGCTTTCTGTTCGCAGAAATTTCGTGATGGCAGAGGGAGACTGGACGCTGAACTAGACATCCGTATTTGATTCGGGTATACTTTTGGCAAAGGCTGAGGGTATGCCCTTCTTTTATTTTAGGGCGGGAAGAGCCGCGGTATGAGAGCGGCGGCTCCAAGGAGTGAATATGAAGAAAACGGCATTGGTTATCATGGCGGCGGGGCTGGGCTCCCGCTTCGGCGGAGGGATCAAGCAGCTGGCGAAGCTCGGGCCGGGCGGAGAGGTCATCATGGAGTATTCCGTCTATGATGCGATCAAGGCAGGCTTCGATAAGGTGATATTTATCATTCGCAGGGAGATCGAGGCGGATTTTCGTGAGATCATCGGGAATCGTGTAGAAAAGCATATCCGGTGTGAGTATGCGTATCAGGAGCTTGCAGATCTTCCGGCGGGCTTCTCTGTACCGGAGGGCAGGAGGAAGCCATGGGGAACCGCGCACGCGCTCATTCAGGTGAGAAGGCAGATTGACAGCCCGTTCGCGGTCATCAATGCGGATGACTTCTACGGCAGAGAGGGCTTCCGGCTGCTCCATGATTATCTGACAGAGAAGCTGGACGAGTCGAAGCCGTACTTCGATATCTGCATCGCGGGCTTTCTGGTCGGGAACACGCTTTCGAAGAACGGCGCAGTGAACCGCGGTGTCTGTGAGACCGGAGCGGACGGGACACTCTCTGCTATCCATGAGACCTATGAGATCCGGGAGGAGAGAGATGGCATTTTCGGCCGCAGGGCGGACGGGACGCGGGTGGAGGTCAGACGGGACGCGATCGTCTCCATGAATATGTTCGGTCTGTCCGAGGGCTTTCTGGACAGTCTGGAGCGGAATTTCCCGGCATGGCTCAGCGTACATGGGGGAGAGCTGAAATCCGAATATCTGCTTCCGGCGGAGATTGATGTGCTGATGCAGGCGGGGAAGGCGAGAGTCTCCGTGCTGCCCGATCATGATCGCTGGTTCGGAGTGACGTATCAGGAGGACAAGGCGGCAGTGCAGCGGGCGCTTCGCGCGCTGCACGCGCAGGGCGTATATCCGGAAAGATTATTCGACTGAGGGCTATGACAGAGGGAAACAGAGAATCCAGAAAACAGGAGCTCCGCAGGCGTATGGTGAATGCGGAGGAGCTTCCCCGACAGGAGAGGAGATCCCGGAGACGACAGGGCAGGGGGCGCTATGTGCTGCTGCTCCTTCTGTTCCTCGTGCTTCTCATGCTGCTTCTTGCACTGCATTGGTTTTTCCGGAGGGAGCTTCGCAGCGTACAGCGTGGCTGGAGCATGGAGAGCTTTGCGGAGGGCGGCGTGCAGTCGGATTATGAGGAATATTTTCCTTACATAGACGGGCTGCTCCGTGTGACGCGGGACGGTGCGGGGTATATCAACGGCGCGGGGAAGACCGTATGGAACCAGTCCTTCGAGATGGCGGAGCCATATGTCGCGATCAGCGGAACATTCGCCGCGATCGCGGATCAGGGCAAAAATGCGATCTATATCATGAATGCGGCAGGGACGACAGGGCAGGCGGAGACCAGCCTTCCGATCACGAAGCTCAGCGTCTCCGAGACCGGTGTCGTGTACGCACTCACAGAGGATCGCGAGGCGAGCTATATTACGGTTTTTACCAAGGAAGGCGGCACACTGGACATTTCCATCAAATCCATTCTGGAGGGTGACGGCTATCCGCTGGATATCGCGGTTTCACCGGACGGGACAGAGCTGCTCTGTTCCTTTGCGTATCTGGAGAATGGCGTGCTGCAGAACCGGCTGGTCTTCTACAATCTTTCCGAGGTCGGACAGAGCGCGGGAAGCAACCGTGTGGTCGGCGGCTTTTCGGATGATTTCAAGGGACATCTGTGCGGACGGGTTCGCTTCTCCGGGAATGCGCTGGCGCAGGCGTTCTATGATGGAGGGGTTGCGTTTTTTTCAACGAAGCTCCTGACGAGTCCCGCGCTTTTATCGAAGCAGGAGACAACGGAGGCGATCCGTTCGATCGCCTATTCCGGAGACTATGTGGGGGTCATCACTGATACGGAGCAGGAGGGAAGTACGGAGCCGTATCGTCTCAGCGTCTACCGTACGAATGGGCAGAAGTGCTATGAACGTCTCTTCGCCTTTCCGTACAGCGGCTTCACGCTGGACGACGGCAGAGCGATTCTGTATCGGGAGCAGGAGCTCTGTATCTATGATCGGAGGGGGAAGATACGTTTCTCGGGCACGCTGGAGGCACCGGTTTCGGAGGTGAAGATCCTCTCGGACAATGCCTTCGGTATGCGTCTCATGGTTGGAGGTGGCGGCAGAATGGAGAATATCAGTCTGCGCTAGCCTCTCGCGCTGCTTCCGAACCGCTTCGTGCTCCATGCCTGCCTGCGATCCCTGATCGCAGGAGCCCAGCGGCTTTGAGCGATTCGGGGCAATGGCCTGCGATTGCTTCTTTGTGGGCGTGTCATGAAATCTTTTGCGCACTGGGATGCAAGCCTCCCGTGTGCGCAGACGTATGACACCGGAATTGTTGCGTTAAAAAATTGACAGACAGAAAGAATGAGGCTACACTATTCCAGAGCAGACAAGGGAAGCGCCGGGATCTGGAGAACGGGCGGCGCTTCCTCATATAAAAAGGGGAAAAGAAATGCGGTATTGTGTGGGTTTTGATGTAGGCGGAACGACCGTGAAGTGCGGTCTCTTCAATACGGCGGGAAAGCTTCTCGATAAATGGGAGATTACGAGCCGGAAGGAGGAGGACGGCAGGTTTATCCTCACAGATATAGCGGCATCGCTTCGTGGGAAGATGGAGGAAAAGGGAATCGGGGAGGAGGAACTCCAGGGGATTGGGCTCTGTGTCCCGGGACCGGTGGAGAAGGATGGCTTCGTACATGTCTGTGTGAATCTGGGCTGGAAGAACCGCTATCCGGCACGGGAAATGCAGAAACTGCTGGGCGGCAGGATTCCCTGTAAGGTAGGAAATGACGCGAATGTGGCGGCACTCGGAGAAATGTGGGTTGGCGGCGGCAAGGGCTATTCGAATCTTTGTATGGTGACACTCGGTACCGGTGTCGGCGGCGGCATTATCCTGAATGGAGAGATCATCGCCGGTGCACACGGAGCTGCTGCGGAAATCGGGCATATCCATGTCCGGGACGAGGAGACAGAGGCCTGCAACTGCGGAGGGTATGGCTGCCTTGAGCAGGTCGCGAGCGCGACCGGCATTGTACGGGAAGCGAAGCGAAATCTCGCGCTGTCCGGAGAGGAATCCGCGATGCGTGCCTTCGGAGAGCAGCTCTCCGCGAAGGATGTCTGCGACTGTGCGAAGGCGGGAGATCGGCTCGCAGTGAAGACGATGGAGACGGCGCTCCGCTATCTCGGGCTCGTTATGGCGCAGATATCCATGACAGCGGATCCGGAGGTTTTCGTCCTCGGCGGCGGGGTGTCCAAGGCAGGAGAGTATCTGATCAACGTGACAAAGCGGTATTATGAAGAATACACGCCGCTGCTTATCGTGAAGGCAGAGCTTCGGCTGGCAGAGCTTGGCAATGATGCCGGGATCTACGGCTGTGCGCGGCTGGTGCTGTAATTCATTTTTGCGGCGGCAGAAAAGGGAAGGATGAATACAAAGGCATTCAAAACACTGGAATTCAATAAGATACTGGAGCGGCTGGAGGGCTGTGCGGATTCACAGGAGGGGAAGCGGCTTTGCCGTGAGCTCCGACCCTCCTGCGAGATTTCGGAGATTCGCAGTCTGCAGGAGGAAACGGCGGCGGCGGTGAATCGGATCCGCCTGTACGGAGGCCTCAGCTTTTCCGGAGTGCGGGATGTGAGCGCTTCGATTCAACGGCTTTCTCTCGCGGCAAGCCTCAGCATTCCGGAGCTCCTCCAGATCTCCGGGCTTTTGACCGCCGCGGGACGTGCACAGGCATACGGCAGGGAGGATGCGGACGAGAAAACACAGCGTTTGCTCCCGCGCGCTGTCCGGCTGGAGCAGCATTATACCAAAAACAAACGGGAGGGCGTCCCGGTGGATGGGCAGGAGACGGAGATGGACGCGCTAAGCGGATATTTCCGGGAGCTTGCACCGCTCAAGACGGTGAACCGGGAGCTCACGCGCTGCATCCTCTCGGAGGATGAGCTGGCTGATGATGCGAGTGAGGGGCTGCATCAGGTTCGGCGCAGGATACATCAGCTTCAGGAAAAGATCCATACAGAGCTCTCCGGCATACTGAACCGTTCCCGCAGCCTCCTGCAGGACGGCGTCATTACCATGCGGGACGGACGCTACTGTCTCCCGGTCAAGGCGGAGTACAAGGCATCCTTTCCGGGGATGGTGCATGACCAGAGTGCGACCGGCGCGACACTGTTTATCGAGCCGATGAGCGTCGTGAGGCTGAACAATGAGATCCGGGAGCTGGAGAGCGAGGAGAAGCGCGAGATCGAGAAGGTATTGAGGACGCTTTCGGATGCTCTCCTTCCGTATTCCGCGGAGATTCTCCGGGACATTCGGCTGCTGGCGCAGCTGGACTTCAGCTTTGCGAAGGCGAAGCTCTCGCACGCGATGCAGGCAACGCAGCCGGTATTCAATGACCGCTTCTATATCCATATCAAGGACGGGCGCCACCCCCTGATTGATCCGAAGCGGGTCGTGCCGATCAGCATTTATCTTGGGGATACGTTTGAGCTCCTGATTATTACGGGGCCGAACACCGGCGGAAAAACCGTCTGTCTGAAGACGGTGGGGCTCTTTCAGCTTATGGGACAGTCCGGACTCTTCATCCCTGCCTTTGAAGGCTCGGAGCTGGGCGTATTCCAGGAAATTTTCGCGGATATCGGGGACGAGCAGAGCATCGAGCAGAGTCTTTCGACCTTCTCCGCGCATATGACGAATACGGTTCGGATTCTGGAGCAGGCGGACGCGCACAGCCTCTGCCTCTTCGATGAGCTCGGCGCCGGAACAGACCCGACGGAGGGCGCGGCGCTCGCGATGGCGATCCTGAACTTCCTCCATAATATGAAGACTCGCACGATCGCGACGACCCACTATGCGGAAATCAAGGTCTACGCACTTTCCACAGAGGGCGTAGAGAATGCGAGCTGCGAATTCGATGTGGAGACGCTGAGCCCGACCTACCGGCTGCTGATCGGCGTTCCGGGAAAGTCCAACGCCTTCGCGATTTCCCAGAAGCTGGGGCTTCCCGGCTATATCATCGAGGATGCGCGGGCAAGACTTGCGTCCGAGGATGTCCGGCTGGAGGATGTCATCGCGAGCCTTGAGGAGAGCCGCGTCACGGCAGAACGGGAGCGCGAGGAGATACAGCGCTACAGGACGGAGATTGAAGAGTACAAGCGGCGTGCCAGAGAGTCCTCGAAGGGCGTCGAGAAGGGGAAGGACAGAATCCTGCAAAAGGCGCGGGAGGAGGCCGCAACGATCCTCGCGGAGGCGAAGGAAACGGCGGATGCGATCGTGAAGGAGCTCCGGAAGCAGGAGCAGAACGGCGCGGCGACCATCGAAGCGGAGAAGACGCGGACGAAGCTGAACCAGAAGCTGCGGGCGACACAGGCGGCGATGAACACGGGGGTGGTCAAGGGCCCGGCACAGCCGCTCTCTGCGAAGAATATTCGGGTTGGTGATACGGTGAGGGTACTCTCCATGAACCTGAACGCGACGGTTTCGACGCTGCCGGACAGGGACGGAATGGTCTATGTTACCGCAGGAATCATTCGGACAAGGGTCAGCATTCGTGAGCTGGAGCTCGTGCAGCATGCGAAGGGCGGCGGGACAGTGCCCCGGAATGACGCGGGACGCAGCAGGGGCGCGGGAGCGATCAGGATGTCCAAGGCGATGGGGATTTCCCCGGAGCTGAATCTCATTGGGAAGATGACGGCAGACGCGCTGCCGGAGCTGAACAAGTATCTGGATGATGCCTGCCTCGCGCACCTGCCGCAGGTACGTATCGTACATGGGCGCGGTACCGGTGCGCTAAAGAAGATGGTGCATACCGCGCTGAAAAAGAACAAATATGTCGAGTCCTTCCGTCTCGGCGAGTATGGCGAGGGCTCTGACGGCGTGACCATCGCGTTTTTCAGAAAGTAAGCGGACAGGAGAGAGGAGAGGCATGGCAGAGAAGCAGAGAATATTGATCGTGGATGATGACAGCTCCATCTCGGAGCTGATTTCCCTCTATCTGAAAAAGGAATGCTTCGATACGAGAGAGGTCGCGGATGGGGAGGAGGCGCTGCGCGCCGCAGAGGAATACAGGCCGAATCTCGTCATTCTGGATCTGATGCTGCCCGGCATCGACGGCTATGAGGTATGCCGGAGACTGCGCGCGGCTTCATCGGTTCCGGTTATCATGCTCTCCGCGAAGGGGGAGACCTTTGACAAGGTGCTCGGGCTCGAGCTGGGTGCGGACGACTATATGATCAAGCCCTTCGATTCCAAGGAGCTGGTCGCACGGGTGAAGGCAGTGCTCAGACGGTATCAGGGCGTCACTGCGGGGAAGCCTGTGCCAGAGCCGATGCGGAGTCTGGAGAATGAGGATATGCGCCGGACGGGAAAGTATATCGAGTATCCGGAGCTCATCATCAATCAGAGCAATTATTCCGTCTTTTACAAAGGACGGCTTGTGGAAATGCCGCCCAAGGAGCTGGAGCTGCTCTATTTTCTCGCGAGCTCACCGAATCAGGTTTTCACAAGAGAGCAGCTTCTGGACCATATCTGGGGTTATGAGTTTGCCGGGGATTCCCGCACCGTGGATGTCCACATCAAGCGCCTGCGTGAGAAGGTTTCCGGCAGCGAGAGCTGGGAAATTGCGACAGTCTGGGGAATCGGCTACAAATTCCGTGTTTCGGGCTGAACAGAGGGACAGGGTGTGAAGAGGGATGAAGCGTTCCTTATTTCTGAAATTTCTGCTTGCCTACATTCTCTTTGGCGTATTGGGCTTCGTATCGATCGCGAGGCTCTCTTCGGACATGACCTACCGCTATCTGATACGGGAGCAGGCAAACAATCTGTATTCTGAGGCAACGCTGATCTCTACCAGTTATTCGGATTCACAGAGCCTCTACCTTTCGGAGGAGATGATTAACGAGCAGATGAAGGCGGTTTCGACCTTCCTTCATGTAGAGATATGGCTGGTAGACAGGGACGGGATGATCATCTCCGATTCACGGCAGGAGCTGAAAAAGGGGCAGACCATACAGAGCTTCGACCCGACGATGACCGGGAACCAGAGGTATCTGGAGGGTGATTTCCATGGCATGTTTTCGGAACCGGTGCTGACCGTGGCAGCACCGATCACGAGGGGCTACAGCACGAGAGGCTATGTACTGATTCACATGCCGGTGCAGAACATCCTCGCCTCTCAGTTTGAGATTCTTAACATCGTTTATATAACGGGACTCATCATTTTTCTGCTGTCCCTCATTATCCTGCTGGTTTTCTACATTATCGTGTACCGTCCGCTCCGCCGCATTACCGAGGGCGCGATGAGGTACGCGGAGGGAGACTACAGCTACCGCATCCGGAGCCGCTCTCATGACGAGATGGGCTATCTTGCGGAGACGCTGAACTTCATGTCGGAGGAAATCGCGAAGGCAGACGACTACCAGCGGCAGTTTGTCGCGAATATCAGTCATGACTTCCGTTCGCCGCTGACCTCGATCAAGGGCTATCTGGAGGCAATTCTGGACGGGACGATCCCGAAGGAGCTGGAGGAGAAATATCTCCTTCGGCTCATTGCCGAAACAGAACGGCTGACGAAGCTGACGCAGTCGATGCTTTCCCTGAATTCCACAGAGCAGAAGGGGCTTCTGATGCGGACGAACTTCGATATCAATCGGGTCATCAAGGAGGTCTGCGCGAGCTTCGAGATGACCTGTCGGAAGAAGAATATGACCTTCGAGCTGACCTTCGCCGCGAGGAAGGAAATGGTTTACGGGGACTATGCAAAGCTGCAGCAGGTTCTGTATAATTTGATTGACAATGCGCTGAAGTTCTCCGATCCGAGCACAAGCATCCTGATTCGGACGGGGCGCAGCGGCACGAAGGTTTTCGTTTCCGTGAAGGATAGCGGGATCGGCATCCGGAAAAGGGATCTGCAGAAGATCTGGGATCGCTTCTATAAGACGGATCAGTCTCGCGGCAGGGATAAGCAGGGAACCGGTCTCGGACTTGCGATCGTGAAATCGATCGTGAGCGCGCATGGGGAAAATATCGACTGCGTCTCGACAGAGGGCGTGGGGACAGAGTTCACCTTTACCCTGCCGGCAGCGCAGCAGGAGATCGGATAGAGAGCAGGACGGATAAGGCAGAGTGAGAAACTGTAGAAAAATATGGAAGAAAAGAAATTCATCAAGGAGAATATCGTCGGGAGGAGAGAGAGCTGGAAAAAGCGGCTCCGGCATTATCTGAGAGTTGTGCTGTCCGCTCTTCTCTTCGGACTGCTCAGCACGGGCGTTTTTGTGCTGGCAGAGCCTCGCTTCCGCACGCTTTTTGCGCCTCCGGAGACGGAGACGGTGGCATTTCATACGGAGCAGAGCATAGAGGAGACGACTGTCTGTGCGAGCGAGACGGAGACAGAGCCGATCGAGGAGCTCGTACAGTCGGAGCTCCAGAATTATCATTTTTCCGTGTCGGACTATGAGAGCATGATGCAGAACCTGAAGCAGCTCGGAAATGAGGCAGAGAAGTCGCTGGTTGAGGTGACGAAGCGCGTCAGCAGCTCGGACTTCCTCGGCGGAGAGACCTCCTCGGAGGACAGCTATTCCGGCATTATCCTGACGGTGACGGACAATGAAATCCTGATGTTTACGATGGCGGAGGCGGTGCAGGGCGTGACGAAGCTGGAGGTCAGCTTCCTGCGGGGTAATCGTTATGAGGCGGCGCTGAAGGCGATCGATGAGCTGGACGGGCTCGCGGTGATCTCGGTTCCGCTCAAGAATATCATGGAGAAGGATCGTGGACTGCTCCGTGCGATCCCGCTTGGGAATTCCAGAGCTCTGAAGCGTGGAGACACGCTGATTACCGTCGGAGCGCCTGCCGGAGGACTTTACTCGACGGCGCTCGGTGCTGTTTCTTATCTCAGCTATCATCAGCCGGCGGTTGATTCCACGCTGGAGGATATCCGTGCCGATCTTCATGCGGCCCCGGCGAAGGGCAGCTTCGTCCTGAATACCTCCGGAGAACTGGTGGGCTGGGCATCGGATCGGCTGGGGGAGTCTGCGAGCGGATTTTGCCGGATTGCGGGACTCTCCGATTTCCTGAGCCGTCTCGAGCTGCTGAGCAACGGCCGCCGTGTGCCCTATATCGGGGTGGAGGTTCAGGAGGTCAGCACCAATATGGAGCGGCAGGGTATCCCGAAGGGAATCTATGTCCGGAGCTGTGTGACAGAGTCTCCCGCATATATGGCGGGGATTCAGGCAGGCGATATCATTGTCGGGCTCAATGAGACGGCGCTCGACAGCGTGGACAGCTTTGTATCGGAGTTGGAAAAGACAGCGGTGGATGATACAATAAGCCTTACTGTGCAGAGAAGCAGAGGGCAGGAGTATGTCGAGCTGCGCTTCCCGGTCACAGTGGGAGGACGATGATGGAATTTAATGCTTTTTTTGCGCAAAGGAAAAGGGAAATGAAGTATATCGAGAACTTTCACGATGGAATGCGGGTTTCGGACGTCTATCTCGTCAAAACGAAGAACGCCGCGCTCACGAAGAACGGAAAGGAGTATCTGAATATCACGCTTCAGGACAAAACGGGCGTAGCGGACGCGAAGGTTTGGGAGCCGAATTCGCCGGGCATCAACGACTTCGACGTGATGGACTATGTCTATGTCGAGGGCAATGTGACCGTCTATAATGGGGTGAACCAGCTGAGCATCCAGCGGCTCTCGGTCGCAAAGGAGGGAGAGTATGAGCCGAAGGATTATCTTCCTACCTCGGGAAGGGATATCCTGGATATGCGGAAAGAGCTGGAGGCGGATATTCAGTCCGTGAAGGATCCGAACCTGAAACGACTTCTTTCACTGCTCTTTCTCGAGAACAGTGATTTCTACAGGGAGTTTTCTGTCCATTCTGCGGCGAAGTCCGTACATCATGGCTATGTGGGCGGGCTGATGGAGCATACTCTTTCTGTCGCGTCGATCTGCAGCTATTTCGGCTCGCATTATCCGGATTTGAACCGGGATCTGCTGCTGACTGCGGCGCTCTGCCATGATATCGGCAAGGTGCGGGAGCTGACGGCATTTCCGAGGAACGATTACTCGGATGAGGGGCAGCTGATCGGGCATATCGTCATTGGCTATGAGATGCTGATGCAGGTAATTCGGCAGATTCCGGATTTCCCGGAGACGCTCGCGGCAGAGCTGGGACACTGCATCCTGTCGCATCATGGGGAGCTGGAGTACGGCTCACCGAAGAAGCCGGCGCTGATGGAGGCGATGGCGCTTGCCTTCGCAGACAATGTTGACGCGAAGCTCCAGACCATGCGAGAGGCACTGAGCGGTGCGGAGAAATCCGGCAGAGCCAATGAAAACGGCGGATGGATCGGCTTCAATCGTTTGATCGATTCCAATTTGAGAAAAACACAGGGCAGGTAAATGATCGGGAAGAATCAGGAGTTCGAGCTGGAGATCACGGATCTCTCGGAGGACGGGCTGGGAATCGGAAGGAAGGACGGCTTTGTCTGGTTCGTAAAGGACAGCGCTATCGGAGACCGTGTGCGCGTCAGCGCGATGAAGGTGAAGAAGCGCTATGGCTTCGCCAGGCTCCGGAGCGTGCTGCGGCCTTCTCGGGACAGAGTGGAGAGCCCCTGTCCGATTTCCCGCCGCTGCGGGGGCTGCCAGCTCATGGAGATGTCCTATGCGGCGCAGCTTCGCTTCAAGCAGGACAAGGTCTATCGTGATCTCCTGCGCATCGGCGGGGTGGAGGAGGATGTGCTGAAGCGGACTTTCGAGGATATTGTGGGAATGGAAAGTCCGATTCGTTACAGAAACAAAGCGCAGTTCCCAATTTCTGTCAATAAGGAGGGAAGACTGACCGCCGGCTTCTATGCCGGACGAACGCACGCCGTCATAGCGTGTGAGGACTGTCTGCTGGGAGCTTCGGAGAACGCGCTTCTGCTCCGGACGATATTGGACTGGGCGGAGCGGTACGGGATCGAGGCATATCATGAGGAGAGCGGAACGGGGCTTCTCCGCCATGTGCTCCTTCGGAAGGGCTTCCGGAGCGGAGAGCAGATGGTCTGCCTCGTCGTAAACAGCCGGAGTCTCCCGCATTCGAAGGAGCTGGTCACAGCGCTTACCTCCGGTAAAATCGCCTCCCTCTCCGTCCGGAGCGTAAGCTACAGTATCCATACCGGACGGGATAATGTAATCATGGGAAGGGAGCTCGTAAATCTCTACGGTCCCGGCTATATAGAGGACAGTATCGGGCAGGTTCGCTTCCGGGTCTCGCCGCTTTCCTTCTATCAGGTCAATCCGGTACAGACGGAGCGAATTTATGCAACAGTGCTGGAGTTCGCGGCGCTCAGCGGTCGGGAAACAGTCTGGGACATGTACTGCGGCATCGGGACCATTTCCCTTTTTCTTTCCCAAAAAGCAGGAAAGGTATACGGCGTGGAGATCGTTCCGGAGGCGGTTCGGGATGCCCGGGAGAATGCAGAGCGGAACGGTATCACGAATACCGAGTTCTTCGCCGGAGCGGCAGAGGAGGTGCTGCCGGCATGGTACGCTGCACATCCTGAGGAGCAGATTGATGTGGTTTGCGTAGACCCCCCGCGAAGGGGGCTCGAGGAGCGTGCGCTGGAGACGATCGTGCGGATGCGCCCGGAGCGGCTGGTATATGTGAGCTGCAATCCGGCAACCCTTGCCCGGGATGTGAAGTATCTCCGGGGACGGGGCTATGAGCTCCGCAGAGCGCGCCCTGTGGATAATTTTCCGGAGACGGTGCATGTGGAGACGGTAGTTTTGATGTCAAGGAAAGATAAATAAGAGCCAGAAAGTGGCGTATTTCCGGGCTTTTTCGGAAGTTTGGATTTGAAGCCAGACTTCTGAAAAAGCTCGGTTTTCTTATATTGAAACATATCTACTGCAAAAAGTGTGTCAGGTTGTGACCTCGGATTAGATGTCACAATTTGAGACAGTGGATTAGATGTCAGGCATTTTGAGA